>NZ_LWRX01000094.1:0-35216 GCF_001683835.1 Ralstonia sp. RL
GACGAGGTGGTCGTCGCCGTCAAGCGCGTGACCGACATCATGGGCGAGATCAGCGCGGCGTCGGAAGAGCAGAGCAGCGGGATCGAGCAGGTCAACCAGGCCGTCACGCAGATGGACCAGGTGACCCAGCAGAATGCGGCGCTGGTCGAGCAGGCCGCGGCCGCTGCAGAGTCCCTCGAAGAACAGGCGGAGGCGCTGCGCAGCGCGGTGGCCGTCTTCCGCGTCGACCACGCGCAAGCGTAGGGGCCGCGTTCAGGGCAGGAGGTCGCGCGCGCGTTCGGCGATCACGTCTTGCGTATCGTCGATCCAGCGTGCCGGAAATGGCTGTGAGAGCAGGTAGCCCTGGAGCACGTCGCAACGGCATGCGCGCAGCGCGTCGAGCTGGGCAGCCGTTTCCACGCGCGTGGCCGTGACGGGCACGCCGGCGGCGTGGGCGGCCGCCACCAGCTGATGCAGGGCAGCGTGATCACCGGCATTGGCCACGGCGCTCACGACGGCCTGATCGAGCTTGACCTGGTCGGGGCGGAAGGTTTCAAGGCACGCCAGGCTGTAGCTCGTGGCGCCGAAGTCTTCGACGGCCACGCGTGCACCGCACGCATGCAGTGCCGCGACGGCATCGCGCGCCGCGCTGGCACCGGGCTGCAGCGCGTGTTCTGAAATCTCGAAGACCAGCCGCCCGGTCGGCACCGCATGGCGCGCGGCAATGTCGCGGACGACGTCGCTCAACTGCGGGTCGAGCAACTGCGCCGCCGACAGGTTGACCGCCGCATGCACCTCGGGCTGGCGCCGGGCGCCACTGTGCGGTGCACGCTCGGACTCTTCGCGTTGCAGGCCGGCGAGCATCTGCGCGGCGTTGTCGAGTACCCAGCGGCCCACCTCGCGAATGTCGCCGGTCTGCTCCAGGATCGGCAGGAAATCCGCCGGTGGCACGCCGCCCAGCTCGGGCGAGATCCAGCGCAGCAGGAATTCATAGCCGACGATGCTCCCGTCGGCGAGGCTCAGCTGCGGCTGCAGGTTCAGGCTGAACTGGCGCCGAGCCAACGCGTGGCGGACATGGGCTGCCAGCCGCGGGCGTTCGGCCATGGGGTCGTGCCGGCCAGGTGCGGCTGCGTCGTTGCTGCCGCGCTGTGCCGTTGCGGCCGGCGGGTAGAGGGCGGGGCTTTGTTGCCTGCCGTGCTGAACCCCGTAGAGGGCGCGGTCAGCCTGTTCGATCAGGCGCGCCGCATCGTATGGCGTGCTGTCGAACAGCGTCATGCCGATGCTGCACGAGCACACGAGTTCATAGCCGTGGGTGATGAAGGGCCGCGCGAGCGCTGCCGAGATGCGCCGTGCGAGGTCGTGCACGTCCTGCGCGGAGTCGAACTCGGCCGAGGCAATGGCAAACGTTTCTGCACCCACGCGACCAACCACCGGCGCGCCTTGTGCCCCCGGCGGGCACAAGGCCTGCAGGCGCGCTGCGCATTCCACGATGACCGCGCGTGCGGCCAGCGGCCCGAGCGTGGCCGTCGCCTCGGCAAAATGGTCAAAGCCGATCAGCAGCAACGCGCCGACCGCGTCCCGGCGTGCGGGTCGCGGCATGGCTGCCAGCGATTGAACGAATCGTTCGCGGTCCGGCAATCCGGAGATGGGGTCCAGACCCAATGGCGCAGACCTTGCGCGATTCATAGATAGGGCCGTCCTGCAAATACCTTTGATGCGGAAATGCGTGCGCCCGATTGTGCTTTGGCGATTGTGTCGCGGCTGACAAGCGGGCCTGCGGCGATCATAAGCCCAAAGCGCGGCTCGGGGGCCAGTCCATCGTCTGCTGTCGCGCCAACCTCACGCGTGTTTTTAACGTTTTAACGTTGCTTAATGCTGATCCAAATCGTGTGTACATCGCGCCGCTTTGCTCAGACCATGCGCTGGCCGCCCCACAGCAACTGCTCGTAGATGAAGCACTGCAGCAGCATCTTCTGCGCGGCGACGAGCTCGATGAACTCCACGCCGTATTGATAGACATTGGGCAGGTCTGCGGGCTTTTCGCTGCGGATGAGCGCGGCCGCCACCAGCTCGGAGTGATAGTCACGCGTCTTCACCCGGAAGCGCAGCCGCGCCGGCGCCCCACTCACGTGCAACCGGTGCGCTGAACGGAACGAGGCGCCCGTCGTGCTGATGTCGGAAATATGGATCATGCGCGGCGGCTCGCCGCTGACGAGCATCTTGCCGACCACGTTGGCGCGCACGCGCAGCGATTTGCGCAACGCGCGGTTCTTGATGCGCCGCGGCGGCGAGAGCACGACGTACTCGAACGGAATCCGGCATACCGCCATCACTGTGCATTCGAAGCTCGCAATGCCTTCGCCCGAAAACGCGTGGATTTCCACCAGCTCGTCCTTGACCGGCATGACGGTGCGGCCGTTGTCGGTGGGCATGGTGATCAGGAGGTGGCGCTGAGGGCTGTAACCCATGACGCGTGCGGCGCCCTTGGTGTGGCCGGCGCCGGCCGTGAGGCGCACGGTGAGCATGCCGCCGGGGCGCAGTCCCAGCAGTTCCATGGCGACCGTACGCTCGGCCTCGGTGTCGCCGCCCATGTCCGGGAAGAGCGTGTTCGGAAACGCCGTGTTCGGAAATGCAGGCGCGGCCGCCGGCGCGCCCTCGGCCTGGCGATGCGGGCGATGCAGCGTGAAGAGCAGCTCGATCTCTTCCGGCGAATGGATGACGTCTCCCTTCGGGACGAGCAGCTGTCCGTCGGCGTCCAGCATCGGCCACGGCAGGGGAATCGCTAGCGGAATGTCGAGAGGTTGAAGTTCGAGCATGGCAAGACAGCGTGGAGCCCGCGGTAGCGCGGCGCCCCACGTGTCTATACGGCCAAATCTTGCACAACTTTAAGCGCACTTGCGGTGCCGGGGGCCGGTATGGCACGCGGGTTGCGGCGGCGCCCTCATGATCGAGCACAATGGCGATTCCAACGTGAATGGGGCTGGCGCGGCGATGGGCCATCGACGGCATTTCTGGGCAGCGGTGGAGCAGTTCACACGCTACGTCGTGATCGGCTTCGGCGCGACATTGGTCCACTACGTGGTGCTCTTCGGGCTCGTGCAGGCAGGCGTCTCGCCGTGGCGGGCGTCGGTGACGGGAAGCGTGCTCGGCGCCACATTGAACTACTTCATCAGCCGGCAGGCCGTGTTCAACAGCACGCGCGGCCACATGGGTGCCATGGTGCGCTTTGGGATCGTCGCGTTCCTGGCGCTGGGCTGCAACGCCACCATCATGGCGATCGGGCTGGGGCTCGGCCTGTACTACCTCATCGCGCAGGTCTTCGCCTCCGCCATCACCGCGATCTTCAATTTTCTTGTGCACCGGCACTGGACCTTCCGCGATGCGGCGGCGGTGGGTGCGCCAACCGAGCCGCAGCCGGTCATCGCGCCGCGGCGCGCGCGCGGCAGGCAGCCGGATGCCTAGTGCTGGCTGGCGGGGCGGCGGGCCGTCGGCCGGATCGCCGGGCTGCCGGTGGCCAACATGACGTCATCGATGCGGGTCGCGGGCGTACCGGGCCCGTCGTCATCGGGCAAACGCTCCACCACGAGATGCACGTCGATCACATCGGCCAGGCCTGCCGCTTCCAGCGAGACGAGCGCCGCCAGTTGCGCGATCGCAAACGTATCCGCGAGCAGCGGTGTGTCGTCGTGCAGGTCTCCGCCGACCCGCCTGCGCGCGGGGCCGTGCTCGGTTCGGTGGGAACGCTGCGCCGCATCACGCGTGCGGTAGGCGAAATAGGCGTCGGCAAAATGGACGCGATGTGCATCGAATACGCGCACGGCGGCGGTCAGGGCATCGTCGATCCAGGCCGGATCGACGGGCGGGGTGCTTTCGGGCAGACCCGCCAGCTTGAGCGCATAGCGGTGCGTTTGCGTGCCGGGGGCAACGAAGCTCAATTCCATACGACCTCCTGCAACCGCGTGTTGGTGCCGCGGCTCGCCGTGTTGGACTCGCCCCCCGAGGCGATTTTCAAGAATAGTAACGGAGTCAGCCGGTCGTGGCAGCGTTTCGTGCGTCCGGAGGAGCGTCCGTGGCCTTGTTTCGAACTGCAGACATCCGCATAGCCGTGTGCGCGGCGCGGCCTGCGGCAAACGGCTGCCACCGTGGGGGTCTGCGTACCTAGCCGAAAGGTTAGCTGCCGCCCGATGAGCCGGCGGTGTACAGTTGCCGCACGTCTGGGACCGCCGGGCGCCTGCCGACAATCGGCATCAACAAAACGCTGACGGGGATGACGCGGGGCGCGTTTCCTTCGCGTCGACTTGTACTCGAGGGCATGCTGCATCTGTGCCCCTCGCGGGAAGGGATTGCCCCGTTAACTCGCGGCTTCTATAGTCCGCCTCGATTCGCGCGCATGGGTTGCGCGCGACAGGTCTGTCCACCGCCAGCCGTCAACGGGCCCGGCAGACTACGAGACCGGTTACGGGGACCTCCGCCGACCACCGCCGCATCCAGCCCACGCAAACCATTGCACCGTGGAGCCCGGCGACGGGACGGCCATCACGCCAGTCGCTCCCTGGACTGCCGCATTCGCGAAACTGCATCGCCATGCTTGAGGACCACCACTTGTACAAGGCTGCGATCGAACATTCGCCGATAGGGATCGGCCTGTGCGCGCCGGAGGGTCGCTTCCTCGACGTCAATCGTGCGCTGTGCGCGCTGACGGGCCACGAAGCGCAGGCACTGCGCTCGCGCGCGCTGTTCGACCTCTGCCATCCGGACCATGCAGAGCGGACGCGGCGTGGTGTGCAGGCGCTGCTCGCGGGCGAGCGCGAGGCGCTTTCGATGGAAACCCGCCTGGTGCGCCAGGACGGCAGCACCGTCTGGGTGCAGGCCGATCTCGCCGTGGCGCGCACCGACACCGGGAGCGGCGGCAGCCACCTCATCGTGCAGCTTCAGGATGTGACGGCGCGGCGCCTGGCGCTGGAGGCGCTGCGGGCATCGGAGCAGCGTCTTGCCTATGTGCTCGACGGCGCGGGGCTCGGTACGTTCGACTGGTCCACGCGCGCGCGACACGTCTCGTTCAACCGCCGCACCGCCGACATGCTGGGCTACGAGCCGGCCGACCTTCCCACCGATCCGGATGCATGGTTTGCGATGGTGCATCCGCAGGACGCCGTGCTGAGCGTGCGCCGCATTTACCGGCACCTGCGTGGCGATGCAGACAGTTTTGAAGTCGAGCAGCGCATGCGGGCCCGCCACGGCCAGTGGATCTGGGTGGCGGCGCGCGGCCGCGTGACCGAGCGCGATGCGCGCGGCGTGGCCACGCGTGTGAGCGGCACGCTGCTCGACGTCACCAAGCGGCGCGCCGCACTCGACCAGGCGCACCATCTGGCGCTGCATGACCCGCTGACCGACCTTCCCAACGCGCGCCTGCTGCGCGACCGGCTGTTCGTCGCCATCCAGGCCGCACGCCGCGCACGCAGCCAGGTGGCCGTGGTCTTCATCGACCTGGACCGGTTCAAGCCCGTCAACGACGAATACGGCCACGCCGTGGGAGACCTCGTGCTCAAGGCCACGGCAATGCGCCTGCGCAGCGCCCTGCGTGCGTCGGATACGGTGGCGCGCCTGGGCGGCGACGAATTCGTGGCTATCCTGACGCATTGCGCCACGCGGCAGGACGTCACGCAGACGATTGAACGCCTGATCGAGCAGTTGCAGACGCCGTTTCGCGTGGAGGGCCACGTGCTGTCGATGGGCGTGAGCGCCGGTGTGGCGCTGTACCCCGCAGACGGCCGCGACGCGCAGACGCTGATCCGCAATGCCGATGCGGCCATGTACGAAGTCAAGCGCGCGGGCGGCAATGGCTTCGGCTTTCATGCCTCGCTCAATTACGAGCGGCTGATGGGCATGCGATCGCGCGAGCGCGGCCGTGATCGCGATGTCGACGGCGAGGCCGGCGCGCGCTGAGCACGGCGCGCAAAACAAAACGGCCCGCCGCAATGGCAGGCCGTCTTCTTCGGGGTGAAGCCGTTCAGAACGTGTAGCGCAGGTACAGCTCGTTCAGGTCCGTCCCCGGGTTCGGACGCTTGATCGAGGCGTTCGACAGGTGCTCGAAGCGATAGCCGACCTGGAACTGCTGCTTGCTGCCAAAGGCGACGCCCACGCCGATCATGTCGGAGAACTGGAAGGCCGTGCTGAAGTTGTGCTCATCCGACGTGCGCGTGTGCGACAGCAGGCGCGGGCCGATGCCCACTTCCACGAACGGCACCCACGAGCTGCCGCGCTTTTCGATGCGGAACAGCGGCGTCACGCCGAATTCGGTCAGGTTCTGGCGGTTGGTGCCCTGCGTCGAGCGCCATTGGCCGAGCGCGACCTCCCAGTCCAGGTTCACGAACCAGCCTTGCGGGTTGCCCCAGTGGAAACCGGAGTCGAAATCGATATCGACGCCGTACTTCTCGATGCCGTGGCGGTTGTCCTTGCCGTAGATCACGCGCACGGACGGGTCGGCCTGGGCAGGCACGGCGGCGAAGAGCGTAGCGGCGCCGAGCGCGGCGGCCAGCAGCTTGGCGGGGCGGGAAATTGCGGATCGGATCATCAGAGAGAGCGCCAGAAATCAATTGAGCCGCGCGCGTGGGTCCAGGCAACAGGGTCGGCCAACCACGCGCGCGGCGGACATGGCGGCAGGCAAACAGACGGTCAGGATGGCACGGCGACACACCTGCAAGGCACCGGGCGAAGCAATTTGCGCGCCCGGCCCCGCACGGCATGCCCACGCGATCAGGGCAGCCTGAAGCAAATTCCGACGATTATAGGGGGAACGATCGGACTGCGTGCGTGCTTACGCACAAGGGGATATTGCCGGCGGCGAAATATCGTCGGCCACCGGGAACACGGAGCGCGTTACTGCGCGGCTGGTGCCGAGGCAGCGGGCCGCATCGCCGCCTGGCCGACCACGGGCACTTCGCCGTGCCAGCCGCCGCCGAGCGCCTTGACCAGCAGCACCGCGGCCGAATAGCGCTTGCCTTGCAGCGTGAGCAGCGTGCGCTCGGCGTTGTAGGCCGTGGCTTGCGCGGTGATCACCTCCAGGAAGCTGATCGTGCCGGCGCGGTAGCGGTTCAGGTCGAGCTGCGCGGCTTCCTGCGCCGCCTTGACGGCATCGGCCTGGGCGTCGAACTCGCGGGCCTGCCAGCGCAGCGCGGCGAGGTTGTCCTCCACGTCCTGGAAGGCGCCCAGCACGGTTTGCCGATACGTCGCGACAGCCGCGTCGTAGGCCGCGCCGGCCTTGTCGACGGCCGCCGAACGCGCCCCCGCATCGAACAGCGTCGCCGCCAGCGAGGGCCCGATCGACCAGACGCGGCTCGGCAGCGTGGCCAGGCGCGACAGCGTGTTGGCGGCCAGCCCAGCAGATGCCCCCAGCGTCAGTGTGGGGAAGTAGGCGGCCTTGGCTACGCCGATCTGCGCATTGGCCGCAGCCATGCGGCGCTCGGCCGCGGCAATGTCGGGCCGGCGCTCCAGCACGGCCGACGGAATCTCCAGCGGAATGTCAGGCAGTGCGGGCAGGTCGTACACGGTGGCCGCAGTCGTCGGCGCCAGCGAGAACTCCGCGGGCGGCTTGCCGATCAGCACGGCGATGGCGTGCTCGAGCTGCGCGCGCGTGACCTCGGCATCGAGCAGCAGCGCCTGCGCCTGCTTCAGTTGCGTCTGCGCGGTCAGCACGTCCGAGCGCTGCGCGACGCCCACGGCGTACTGGTTTTGCGTGAGCTTCAGGAACCGTTCGTAGTCGGCCACCGTGCGTTGCAGCACCGCCTTCTGGGTATCCGTGACACGCAATTGAAAATAATTCTGCGCAAGCGTGGCCTGGGCCGAGAGCAGCGCAGAAGCCAGGTCGCCTGCGCTCGCTTCGGCGCTGGCCCTGTTGGACTCCACCGATCGGCGGATGCGGCCCCACAGGTCCAGCTCCCAGCTTGCGTCCAGCGACAGGCTCTGCGAGTTCAGCAGGCTCGGGTTGCCGGTCGACAGGCTGCCGTCCGGGTTCACCGTTGTGCGCACCGAGCGGCTGCGCGTGGCCGACGCGCTGGCGCCCAGCGTTGGGAAGAACGAGGCTCGCGCCGATTGCACCAGCGCCTGGGCCTGCCGGTACTGCGCTTCGGCCACGAGGATGTTCTGGTTGGCGGCGGCCACCTGTTCTTCCAGCGCATTCAGCTGCGGGTCGTTGAAGATCTCCCACCACTTGCCGCGCGCGATGGCGTCGTTGGGGCTGGCGACCTTCCAGTCGCCGGCTTCCTTGTATTGCTGCGGGACTTCCGCGTCGGGGCGCTTGTAGTCGGGGCCCACCGCGCAGGCAGAGACAAGCGCGCACGCGGCCAGCGCGAGCAACGGGGTGCGGAGGGCTTGGTGGCCTCTTTTCATATCAGCTTCCTTGCGAATCCAGTGCGGGCAACGGTGCGTCCTTGCTGCGCCCGGCACGGCGCAGGCGCAGCCGGTCGAGCGCCAGGTAGACGACCGGCGTGGTGTAGAGCGTGAGGATCTGGCTGACCAGCAGCCCGCCCACGATGGAGATGCCCAGCGGCGTGCGCAACTCCGCACCGTCGCCGTGGCCCAGCGCCAGGGGCAGGGCGCCCAGCAGCGCGGCCATCGTCGTCATCAGGATCGGCCGGAAGCGCAGCACGCAGGCGTGGAAGATGGCGTCCGCGGGGCTCATGCCCTGGCTGCGCTCGGCCTCCAGCGCGAAGTCGATCATCATGATCGCGTTCTTCTTGACGATGCCGATGAGCAGGATCACGCCGATCAGCGCAATGATCGAGAAATCCGTATCGGTGATGATGAGCGCCAGCAGCGCGCCCACCCCTGCCGAGGGCAGCGTCGAGAGGATGGTGATCGGGTGCACGTAGCTCTCGTACAGGACGCCCAGCACGATGTAGATCGTGATGAGCGCAAACAGGATCAGCACCGGCTGGCTTGAGAGCGAATCCTGGAACGCCTTGGCGGTGCCCTGGAAACTGCCGTGCACCGTGATCGGCACGCCGATGCGGTTCATGGCGTCCTGGATGTCGCGCGTGGCGCCCGACAGCGACGCGCCCGGCGCCAGGTTGAACGAGATCGTGCTGGCCGCGAACTGGCCCTGGTGGTTGACCGCCAGTGGCGTGTTGGTCGGCTCGTAATGCGAGAAGGTCGACAGCGGCACCTGCGCGCCGGTCGAGGTGATGAGGTAGATGTCGCGCAGGCCGTCGGGGTTCTGCCAGTACTGCGGCGCGGCTTCCATCACCACGCGGTACTGGTTGAGCGGATTGTAGATCGTCGAGATCTGGCGCTGGCCGAAGGCGTTGTTCAGTGCGTTGTCGACATCGCTCGGGTTGATGCCGAGCGCCTTGGCCTTGTCACGGTCGATGACCAGCGACGTCTGCAGGCCCTTGTCCTGGGCGTCGGTGTTCACATCGGCGAGCGACTTCACCTGCGAGAGCGCCTGCTTGATCTTCGGCTCCCATGTGCGCAACTCATCGAGGTTGTCGGCCTGCAGCGTGTACTGATACTGCGCGTTGCTGGCGCGCCCCCCAACGCGGATGTCCTGCACCGCCTGCAGGAAGAGGCTCGCCCCGGGCTCGCGCGCAAGCTTGCCGCGCAGGCGGTTGATGACCTGGTCGGCGGAAATCTTGCGCTCGGCCAGCGGCTTGAGCTGGATGAACATCGAGCCGCTGTTGCGCTGCGAGCCGCCCGTGAAGCCGACCACGTTTTCCACCGCCGGGTCCTGCTGGACGATGTGGATGAAATCCGTCAGCTTGGTGCGCATGGCCTGGAACGAGATGGCCTGGTCCGCCTGGATGAAGCCCATCACACGGCCCGTGTCCTGCTGGGGGAAGAATCCCTTCGGCACGATGATGTACAGGTACACGTTCAGGCACACCGTGGCAAGCAGGATCAGCAGCGTCAGCCAGCGATGGCGCAGCGCCCACGCGAGCGAGCTGCGGTACATGTCGAGCAGGAACGTGAAGAAGCCTTCGGTCTTGCGGTGGAACCAGCCGTGCTCCTGCTCGGCGGCGGGCTTGAGCAGGCGTGCGCACATCATCGGCGTGGTGGTGAGCGAGATCACCAGCGACACCAGGATGGCCACCGACAGCGTGACGGCAAATTCGCGGAACAGCCGCCCGACGATGCCGCCCATCATCAGCAGCGGGATGAACACGGCGATCAGCGAGAAGCTCATCGAGACCACCGTGAAGCCCACCTCGCGTGCGCCCTTGAGCGCTGCCTGCATGGGCCGCATGCCGTTCTCGATATGGCGCGAGACGTTCTCCAGTACCACGATGGCGTCGTCCACCACAAAGCCTGTCGCGACGGTCAGCGCCATGAGCGACAGGTTGTCGAGGCTGTAGCCGCACAGGTACATCACCCCGAACGTGCCGATGAGCGAGACCGGCACCGCCACGCTCGGGATGAGCGTGGCCCGCAGGTTGCGCAGGAACAGGAACACCACCATGATCACCAGCGCGATCGAGAGCACCAGCGTGCGTTCCACATCCTTGAGCGAGGCGCGGATGGTGGGCGTGCGGTCCATCATCACGTCGAGGTTGATCTGCGCGGGGATGGTGTTGCGCAGATAGGGCAGCACGTCGTTGATGCGATCGACCGTGTCGATGATGTTGGCGCCCGGCTGCCGGCTGATGATGAGCAGCACCGACGGCTTGCCGTTGGCCGAGCCATAGTTGCGGATGTCCTGCACGCTGTCGGTCACTTCGGCCACGTCCGACAGCCGCACCGGCGAGCCGTTGCGCCAGGCGATGACGAGTGGCCGGTATTCGGCGGCCTTCTTCGCCTGGTCGTTGGCGTAGATCGTCCACACGCGGTCGCCCGATTCCAGCATGCCCTTGGGCTTGTTTGCGTTGGTGCTGGCGATGACGGTGCGCACGGTCTCCATCGAGATGCCGTACTTGTTCAGCGCCGTCGGGTTCAGCTCTACACGCACCGCCGGCAGCGATGCGCCGCCGATGTTGACCTGGCCCACGCCGTTGATCTGCGAGAGCTTCTGCGCAAGGATCGTCGACGCCGCGTCGTACAGCTGGCCGCGCGACATGGTGTCGGATGTCAACCCCAGGATCATGATCGGCGCATCGGCCGGGTTGACCTTGCGATAGGTTGGATTGCTCGGTAGCCCCGAAGGCAGCAGGCTGCGCGAGGCATTGATGGCAGCCTGCACGTCGCGCGCGGCGCCGTCGATATCGCGCGACAGGTCGAACTGCAGCGTGATGCGCGACGAGCCCAGCGAGCTCGACGACGTCATCTCCGTGATGCCCGCGATGCGGCCCAGCGAGCGCTCCAGCGGCGTGGCCACGGTGGCAGCCATCGTCTCGGGGCTGGCGCCGGGCAGCGACGCGCTGACGGAGATGGTCGGAAAATCCACCTGCGGCAGGGGCGACACCGGCAGCAGGCGGAACGCCGCCATGCCGGCGAGGGCCACGCCGATGGTCAGCAGCGCCGTGGCAACCGGCCGCGCGATGAAGGTGGCGGACAGGTTCATGGTTGCCCGCCAGGTCGGTTCGCATCCGGTGCGCCGTGGCTGCCCGGCGAGCGGCGCGCGCGCCAGTCACGCAGGCGATGGCCGAGGCGGTCGAACGCCAGGTAGATGACGGGCGTGGTAAAGAGCGTCAGCACCTGGCTGACCAGCAGGCCGCCCACCATCGTGATCCCCAGCGGCTGGCGCAGCTCCGAACCGACGCCCGTGCCGAGCATCAGCGGCAGCGCGCCGAGCAGGGCTGCCATCGTCGTCATGAGAATCGGCCGGAAGCGCAGCAGGCACGCCTGGTAGATCGCATCGCGCGGGGTCATGCCTTGCTCGCGCTCGGCCTCCAGCGCGAAGTCGATCATCATGATCGCGTTCTTCTTGACGATCCCGATCAGCAGCACGATGCCGATGATCGCGATGATGCCCAGATCCTTGCCCGACAGCAGCAGGGAAAGCAGCGCGCCCACCCCCGCTGAGGGCAGCGTGGACAGGATCGTCACCGGGTGGATCGTGCTCTCGTACAGCACGCCCAGCACGATGTACATCGTGATCACCGCCGCCAGGATCAGCCACAACTGGTTGGACAGCGACGCACGGAATGCCAGTGCCGCACCCTGGAAGCTCGTCTGCATGCTGGCCGGCAGGCCGAGCTCCTGCTCCACCGCGTTGATGGTGTCCACCGCCGCGCCCAGCGATGAACCGGGCGCGAGGTTGAAGGAGATCGTCGCGGCCGGGAACTGGCCCTGATGGTTCACCACCAGCGAGCCGGGCTGCTCCACCACCGTGGCAAAGGCGCCCAGCGGCACCTGCTGCCCGCTGCTGGACGGCACATGCAGGTCGTATAGCGAATGCGGGCCGAGCTGCATCTTCGGATCGGCCTCCAGCACCACGCGGTACTGGTTCGATTGCGTGAAGATCGTCGACACCAGGCGCTGGCCGTACGCGCTGTAGAGCGCACTGTCGATCGTGGCCATCGTGATGCCGTAGACGGCCGCCTTGTCGCGGTCGACCTGCACGTAGGCCCGCAGGCCGTTGTCCTGCAGGTCGCTCGCCACGTCGCGCAGCTCGCGCGTCTGCTGCAGGCGTTCCACCAGCCTGGGCACCCATTTCGACAGGTTGTTCGGGTCCGGATCTTCTACCGTGAACTGATACTGCGTGCGGCTCACGCGGTCTTCGATCGTCAGATCCTGCACCGGCTGCATGTACAGCTGGATGCCGGCCACCTTGGCGAGTTCGGGCTGCAGCCGCTGGATGACCTCGCTGGCGTTGGCGTCGCGCTCATCCTTCGGCTTCAGGTTGATCAGCATGCGGCCGCTGTTGAGCGTGGTGTTGACCCCATCCACGCCGATGAACGACGAGAGGCTCTCCACCGCCGGGTCTTTCAGCACCACCTCGGCGAGCTTCTGCTGGCGCTCGGCCATCGCCGAGAACGAGATCGACTGCGAGGCATCCGAAATGCCCTGGATCACGCCCGTGTCCTGCACCGGAAAGAAGCCCTTGGGCACCACCACATACAGCAGGCCCGTCAGCACCAAGGTGCCGATGGCCACCAGCAGCGTGGTCTTCTGGCGATCCAGCACCCACTCGAGCATGCGCCCGTATCGTGCGATGACGCGGTCGAAGAACGCTCCCGCGGCGTGGTAGAAGCGCGACTGCTCGGCCTCGGGAATGTGCCTGAGCAACCGTGCGCACATCATCGGCGTGAGCGTGAGCGACACCACGGCCGAAATCAGGATCGACACCGCCAGCGTGATCGCGAACTCGCGGAACAGGCGCCCGACCACGTCACCCATGAACAGCAGCGGAATCAGCACGGCAATCAGCGAGAACGTGAGCGAGATGATGGTGAAGCCGATCTGCTTGGCACCCTTGAGCGCGGCTTCCATGGGCGGATCGCCGTCTTCGATGTAGCGGGCGATGTTCTCGATCATGACGATGGCGTCGTCCACCACGAAGCCCGTGGCAATGGTCAGCGCCATCAGCGTCAGGTTGTTGATCGAGAAGCCGGCCAGGTACATCACGCCGAACGTGCCCACCAGGGACAGCGGCACCGCCACCGCCGGAATGACCGTGGCCGGCACATTGCGCAGGAACAGGAAGATCACCATCACCACCAGCGCGATGGCCAGCATCAGCTCGAACTGCACGTCGGAGACGGATGCCCGGATGGTGGTGGTGCGGTCGGTCAGCAGCGACACCTCCACGTTGCCGGGCAGGGTGTCCTTGAGTGTGGGCAGCAGTGCCTTGGCGCGGTTGACAACCTCGATCACGTTGGCGCCGGGCTGGCGCTGCACGTTCAGGATGATGGCCGGTGTGGTGTTGGCCCACGCCGCGAGCTTGGTGTTCTCGGCGCCGTCGACGATCTGTGCCACGTCGGTCAGGCGGATGGGCGCGCCGTTCTTGTAGGCGACGATCATCTTGCCGTACTCGGCGGCGGAGCGGAGCTGGTCGTTGGCGTCGATGGTGGAGGCGCGCATCGGGCCGTCGAAGCTGCCCTTCGCGCCGTTCACGTTGGCGGTGCCGATGGCGGTGCGGATGTCGTCGATCGACAGCCCGAGCGCGGCAAGCGCCGACGTATTCGCCTGGATGCGCACAGCCGGCCGCTGGCCGCCGCTGATGCTGACGAGCCCGATGCCCGGCAGCTGAGAGAGCTTCTGCGCGATGCGCGTGTCGACCAGGTCTTCGAGCTTGGGCAACGGCATCGTCCTGGAGGTGATCGCCAGCGTGAGGATCGGCGCATCGGCCGGATTGACCTTGCTGTAGATCGGCGGCATCGGCAGGTCGTTCGGCAGCAGGTTGCCGGCCGCGTTGATGGCCGCCTGCACTTCCTGCTCGGCGATGTCGAGCGAAAGCGACAGGTCGAATTGCAGCGTGATCACCGACGCGCCGCCCGAGCTCGACGACGTCATCTGCTTGAGCCCCGGCATCTGGCCGAACTGGCGCTCCAGCGGCGCCGTGATGGACGACGTCGTCACGTCCGGGCTGGCGCCGGGGTATAGCGTCGTCACCTGGATGGTCGGGTAGTCGACCTCGGGCAGGGCGGAGAGCGGCAGCATCCGGTACGCCACCAGGCCCGACAGCAGGATGGCCACCATCAGCAGGGTGGTCGCCACGGGCCGGAGGATGAAGATTCGGGAGGGGTTCATGCCAGCTCGGAGAAGACGTCGTCAGGCGGATACACGCGGTGCACGGTTTACGGCTTGGCTGCCGGCGCGCTGGCAGCGGGTGCCGATGCGCCGCCCTGGCCGCGGCGATGGCGGCGGCCCTGCTGGCCGTCCTGTCCGGCCGCCGGCGCGCTGGCCGGGCCGGCGCCGGGCTGGATCACCTCCACCGGCGCGCCGTCGCGCAGCTTGTCGGCGCCGTCGACGACCACGCGCTCGCCCGCCTTCAGGCCCTGCGCCACCGATACACGTTCGCCCTCCGTCACGCCCAGCTTCACCACACGCAGCGTCACCTTGCTGTCTTCGCCGACCACGTAGACGAACGTGCCCTGCGTGCCGCGCTGGATGGCCGCGCCCGGCACGATCACCTGGTCGCGCAGCGTATCCACGCGCATGCGCACGTTCACGAACTGGTTCGGGAACAGCATCGCGTTCTGGTTCGGGAACTGGGCGCGCAGCTTGACCGTGCCGGTGGTGTTGTCGATGGTGTTGTCCACCGTCATGAGCGTGCCGTGTGCGAGCACCGTGGTCTGGGCGCGGTCCCAGGCTTCCACCGGCAGTTTGTCGCCCGACTGCAGGCGCGGCATGACCTTCGGCAGGCTGTCTTCCGGGATGGTGTAGATGACGCTGATCGGATCGACCTGCGTGATGACGACGATGCCGTTGGTGTCCGACGCATGCACGATGTTGCCCGGGTCCACCTGACGCAGGCCGACGCGGCCCGACACGGGCGCGGTGATGCGCGTGTACGAAAGCTGCACGCGCGCGTTGTCGACGTTGCCCTGGTCCAGCTTGACCGTGCCTTCGTATTGCCGCACCAGCGCCGCCTGCGTATCGACCTGCTGCTTGGCGATCGAATCCTGCGCGAGCAGCGTCTGGTAACGCTGCAGGTCGAGCCGGGCGTTCTGCAGCAGCGCCTGGTCGCGTGCGAGCTGGCCCTCGGCCTGTGCGAGCTGTGCCTGGTAGGTGCGCGGGTCGATTTCCGCCAGCAGGTCGCCGGCCTTGACGGTCTGGCCCTCGGTAAAGGCCAGGCGCACGAGCTGGCCGTCCACGCGCGTCTTGACGGTCACGTTGTTGACCGGAGTGACGTTGCCCAGCGCCGAAAGCACCACGTTGATGTCGCCCCGCGTGGCCGCTGCAACCATCACCGGCATTGGCTTGCCAGCCATGGCGGCGCGTCCCCCGCGGCCGCCGGCGCCGCCCGGGCCGCCGCTGTTGCGGTGCATCGCGTGGTAGATCGCATAGCCGACGAGCGCCAGGATGATCACCACGACCCAGATGGCCCAGCGCCGGCGCTTGCCGCCTTCACGGGGCGGCGGCAGCAGCGTTGGCGAGACGGCATCGGGCCCCGGCGACCCGTCGTGCGTGGGGCGTGCGGCATCCGGTGAGCCGGGTTTCTGGTCCTGGGCGTCGGACATGTTGGCGTTCCTGTTTCTTGGCAATATGGGGACGAGCGCACATGATACTGGGCGCCCGTACCAGTCAGCCCGCAGCTTAAAGGCATCGTCTTTGCGCAGAATTAGCCGCACCGCCGGTTGTATTACGGCCCATTACAAACCGAGCGGGCTGTTACTGCGAGAAACAATATGGAAGACATGCGCGGGCGACGCTGCGGCCGCAGTCGCTATCATGAGCACACCTTCCAGCGTCCCCCAGAAAGATGAGCGGCACCAAGATCCTGGTCGTCGATGACGACGTCGAACTGCGCGACCTGCTGCGCGAATACCTGACCCAGCAGGGCTTTGCCGTGTCGGTGCTGCATGACGGTGACGGCCTGGCCGCGCGCCTCGAGCGCGAGCGCCCGGCGCTGGTCGTACTTGATCTGATGATGCCCAAGGTCGATGGCCTCTCGGCCCTGCGCGATCTGCGGGCCCGCAACGACGATGTGCCCGTCATCCTGCTCACCGCCCGCAGCGACGAGATCGACCGCATCATCGGCCTGGAGATCGGCGCGGACGACTACCTCGGCAAGCCGTTCTCGCCGCGCGAGCTGCTGGCCCGCATCAACGCCGTGCTGCGGCGCCGCCACGCCGTGCCGGCTTCGGCGCCGGAAGATCGCGACAGCTTCAGCTTCGGGCCGTTCAAGCTCAACTTCCGCATGCGCACGCTGTTTCGCGGCGAGCGAGCGCTGTCCATCAGCGATACCGAGTTTGCGCTGCTCAAGCTGCTGATCACGCACCCCATGCAAGTGCTCACGCGCGAGCACATCGTCGAGCTGATGTACGGGCCGGGCAGCGGTGTGTCGGACCGCGGCATCGACGTGCAGATCTGGCGCCTGCGCCGGGTGCTCGACGAAGACGCCCAGCGCCCGCGCTATATCCAGACGGTGCGCGGGCGCGGCTATACCTTCGTGCCGGACGAGCGGGAAGAACGGGAAGGGGCCAATGAAGTACAAGGCTAGGTTCGACACGCTCTTCGGCCGCCTGGCCGTGTTGATCGTGGTTGTGCTGGTGCTCAGCCATTTCTCGTGGCTGGGCGTGCTGCGCGCGGAACGCCGCGAGCGGCAGTTCCAGGCGTCGGTCGATCAGATGGCCTTCCAGTTGCAGGCCTTCCAGGCGGTGGCGGACGGCCGCCTGCACGTAACCCTCCCCGACCTCGTGACCGAAACGACGGAAGCGCCCGCCGGCGAGGCGTTGTCCACGTCAGACAAGTCGGCCGAGCTCGCGCGGCAGCTCGCACGCCGCCTGCCGGCTGGCACGGAGCTGCGGCTGGAGGCGGCCGCCACCCCGCGCGTGTTCGTGCGCTTTCCGCAGCGCACCAAGTGGATCGCCATGCCGCTCGTGTGGGTGCATGCCCCGCCGACGATCTCCGCCGTGGTGCCGGGCGTGATGGTGGTGCTTGCCATTGCCATCGCATTCTCGCTGTTCGCCGCGTGGCAGATCCAGCGCCCCGTGCGTGCCCTGGCCGACGCGGCCGGCGCGCTGGCCCGGCGCCGCTACGTGCCCCCGCTCAAGGAGCGCGGGCCATACGAGCTGCGGCAGCTGACCGATCAGTTCAACCACATGGCCGCCGATCTGTCCGCCGCCGATGAAGAGCGCAACACCATGCTGGCCGGCATCGCGCACGACCTGAAGACGCCGTTGTCCCGCCTGCGGCTGCGCGCCGAGATGCTGGTCGACCAGAAGGCCGGCGCCGGCATCGAGCGCGACGTCGAATCGATGTCGGCCATCGTCGAGCAGTTCCTCGCCTACGCGCAAAGCGGTGACACCGAGGCGCGCGAGGTCTCGGTCGATCGCCATCTGCGGGGGCTCGTGCAGCCGTTTGCCGAGCAGGGCAAGCACGTTGCGCTGGACCTGCAGGCCGGAGAGCGCTTCCGGCTCAAGCCCACGCATCTGCAGCGCATCGTCGTCAACCTGCTCGACAACGCGTTCGCCTATGGCGCCGAGCCGGTCAACGTGCGCACCGCCCCCACCGAGGCCGGTTTTACGCTGACGGTGGAAGACCATGGTGCCGGCATTCCGGCCGCCGACGTGGAACGCGTCACGCGCCCGTTCGTTCGCCTGGACCCGGCGCGCGGCGGCAATGCTCATTGCGGTCTGGGCCTGGCAATCGTCGACCGGCTCGTGCGCCACCTCGGCGGGGAGCTCACGATCGGCCCGGTTGCGGCCGATGCGCCTTCACCCGGCTTCCGCGTGACCATGCGGTTTCCAGACGCGGCTGCGACTGCCTGACACATGGCTGGGCGATTTCCTAAGCTATCCTAAGGGCCGCTACCAAGACCCGCCTGGCGTCGTTGTGCCGCTGCCGTGCCAGCGTTGCCCGCGTGCCAGAGCCGCTTCACCGGGTTTTGTGAGCGGCTCTTGGCGCGACAAGCATGCTTGTCGCGTGTGTTCCACCAGAACTCATGGAGGAAAACGCATGGATTGTGCAGTCTGCCTCGTCAAGGATCCTCGTCAGGGCCGCAGGGCCGCCGCCATTGCCGCCTGTGTCTTGGCCGTGGGCCTGGCAGCCTGCTCGTCGCCGATGCCTCCGTGGCAGCCGCCGCGTACCGTCATCGAGCCGGCGCCCCCACCTGCACCACCTGCACCGGCCGCCACGCTGCCCCCGGCGCCGTCCGCGCAGCCGATCGCGCCGCCGCCGCCGTCACCTGCGTACCCGGCAGCACCCGAGAGCGCCGCACCGCCGCAAGCCGCGGTCGGCATGCCGAATCCGGCGTCGACGTACTGCCTGCAGCGCGGTGGTGAACTCGAGTTCTCCACCCGGGCCGGCGGGGCCGAGGTGGGCACCTGCGTGAGCCCGCGTGGGGACGAGTGCGAGCAGTGGGCATTCCTGCGGGGCAGCTGTACGTGGTAAGCCAAGTCATTGGCTGTCAGAGAAAGGGCCGCGGGATGCGGCCCTTCTGCCATGTGGCGACGCAATCAGCGTGGGCTGTGCCGGGCTTGGCGGCGATGCGGTCTGTGTGCTGCCATATGCACCACGGGTGCGAGCTTGGCAGTCCTGCGGACTGGCCGCCGGCGAGCTCAGCCAGTTTCGGGTACGCCGCCATGCACGCGCGCCGCGCGGCCCGTGACGCCAAATCGTCTCAACGCCGCGCTACCACGACCTTGTCTGCGGATTCCGCCACCAGGCGCATCGGTACGCCGGCTTCCTGCAGGTTTTGCCACGTGACGCGGCGCATGAAGGCGTAGGCGGGCGGGCCTTCCGTCCAGCGCCGGATCCACTCAGCGGTGGTGGCGACGACCTTGTCGGGCTCCAGGCCCGCGCCCATCTCGAGTTCGTCGAAGCCAGCCACCAGCGTCATCGGTCGGCCCAGGTAGTAGATGGCGGTCTGGTCCAGCCACTCCACCGAGTAGAACGGCGTTTCCGGCGGAATCGGGCCGGTGGCATTCAGCGTCTTCTCGATGACGTCGCGGGCGGATAGCGCATCGCGGAAGATCTCGCTGGCGTTGAGCACGCGGTCCCAGCAGAACAGCGCCGAGAGCGACAGCACGATCACCGCCAGCGTGCGCCGTTGCCAGCGCAGGGCCACCAGCGCGGCGACCGTGCCGGCGCCCAGCATTGCCAGCACCGTGCGCAACACGGGCATGGCCTGCGCCACCTGTTCCGGGGGCATCTTGGCACCGCCTTTGGCACCGATCACGGGCACCGCCAGCCACAGCCCGATGGCGATCAGCAGGTTCACGCCCAGTGCCCAGGCAAGGGTGCGCGTCGGCATCTTTTCCAGGGTCAGCGCCAGCACGATCGCCAGGGCGGGAAAGGCCGGCACGATATAGCCGGGCAGTTTCGAGCTGGACGCCGAGAAGAACAGGAAGATCATCGCAGCCCACGCCATCGACCAGCGCATCAGGTCAAACCGATGCGTGCCGACCAAGAGATCGGCCACGCGCCCGATGCGCCGGCCGGCGGCGGCAAACAGGAGCGGCGTCCAGGGCAGCAGGCCGGCTGCCCCCACGGCGACGAAGTACCACCACTTGCCGGTGCGATGATGCTCGTTGGTCAGAAAGCGCTGGAAATGCTCGTGGACGAAGAAGAAGTCGAAGAACTCCGGATTGCGCTGCTGCACGAGCACGAACCACGGCACCGTGGCGAGCAGATACAGCGCCAGGCCCGGCAGCCAGTGCATGCGGCGGATCAGCGCCCAGTCACGCGTCATCAGCAGATACGCGGCGCCGATGAGGCCCGGCAGCACCAGCCCGATCAGCCCCTTCGTGAGCGTGGCACCGGCCAGCGCGAGCCACACCACGAGCATCCACCCGAGTCTTGCGCGGCGCGATGCGTCTGGGCGCTGCGCCAGCGCAAACCCGCACGCCCCCACGGTCAGGAAGAAGCCCACGCCCATATCGAGCGTGATGACCTGCCCGAACAGCACGTACAGCAGTGACGAAGCGAGAATGGCCGCGCCCGTTGCCGCCGCGCGGCCGCCGCGGTACGCCGCCAGCGTCCAGGCCGTCATGACGATGCCGCCCAGGCCGAACAGGATCGGCCACAGCCGCGCTCCCCAGGCACTGACGCCGAAGGTCTCGAACGTGGCCGCGGTCGTCCAGTACTGCAGGGGCGGCTTCTCGAAATACTTGAGATCGTTCAGCCGCGGCGTGACCCAATCGCCGGAAACCACCATCTCGCGCGGGATCTCCGCATAGCGGCCTTCATCGGGCCGGAACAGCGTGGAGCGCTGGAAGAGGTCGTCCATCCATAGCGCAAGAAATGCCGCAATGAGCGCAACGATGATCAACGTCATCCACGGGGAACGGCGTCGGGAGAGGTCCATGCGGGATTCCATGCTGAGGGGTAGACTTCGCGGGCACGGTCGGAAAGGCTAGGATTTTAGTCGATGCCGCATGGCACATGGCTTGCATTGGCCTGGCGCCCCTCTACTTGACCCCACCGCAGACCATCGCATGAGCAAGGCCAAGCTCGATACCTACCTGAATGACCGCCTCGACTGGAATCTGCTGCGCACCTTTCTCGCCATTGCGCGCGAACGCAGCATCAGCCGCGCCGCCACGCGCCTGCACCTGACGCAGCCGGCGGTCAGCCAGGCGCTCAAGCGGCTCGAAGACCAGCTCGGCCTGCAGTTGATCGACCGCCAGGCCAACCCCATCGACGTCACGCGCGCGGGCGAGGAAGTGCGGCAGATCGCGGAAGAGGTCTACGGCACCATCTCGCGGCTGTCGCAGGCCACCGGCGAGGGCGGGCAAGGGATTGCCGGCATGGTGCGCGTGGCCATCGTCAGCGGGCTGGATTTCCCGGAATACGACGCCTTTCTCGGGCGCTTTCATCGCGACTACCCGCGCATCGAGCTCGAATGCCAGGAGATGCGCAGCGCCGATGTCGTGCGCAGCCTGGAGCTGCGTACCGCCACGCTGGGCCTGTCGCCCAAGCGCGCGCTACCCAGGAAGATCGCGCACAGGCTGTTCCTGCGCCAGCGCTACGCCTTGTTCTGCGGGCAGTACCACCCGCTGTTCGGCAAGCCGGATGTGCAGATCGCCGATCTGGCCGGCGAGAAGTTCGTCTCCTTCACCGGCGACAAGCTCGGCGATCCGCTGTCGATGCTCACGTTCTTTCGCGACGAAATGGGGCTGACCGGCCCGGTGGTCGGCTCGTCATCGAGCATGTGGGAAGTGCGGCGGCTGATCGTGGCGGGCTTCGGCATCGGCTGCCTGCCCGAGCACGTGGCGCAGGACGATGTGGAGCAGGGCCGGCTGCAGCGCCTGCCGCCCGAAGGCGGCGTGGCCGATGTCGACATGCACCTGCTATGGCTGGTCGAGCGCAAGTTCAGCGCGGCCGAAGCAGCGTTTCTGGAAGCGCTGCACCGCTTCATCGATGCGCGCTATCCCGAAACGGCCGGCCATCAGTAACCGCGCGAAACGTCGACCACGTTGGCAAGCGCCTCGCCCTTGAGCAGGCGCCGCACGTTCTGCGCGACCTGCAGGCCGATGGTGTCCGCACTGGCGACCGACGCCATGTGCGGCGTGACGATCAGGTTCGGTGCACGCCAGAGCGGGTCGTCCGCCGGCAGCGGCTCGCTGGGAAAGACGTCCACGATCGCGCCGCCGAGCTGGCCGCCGTGCAGCGCTTCGAGCAGGTCCGCGGCGACAAGGTGCTCGCCACGCCCGACGTGGATCAACTTGGCACCGCGCCTGAGCCGCGCGAAGGTGTTGCCGTTCAGCAGGCGGCGTGTGGCGTCGGTCAGCGGCAGCAGGCAGACCAGGATGTCGACGCCTTCGAGAAACATCGGCAGGCCAGCTTCACCGCAGTACACGCCGATGCCGGGCAGCTCACGCGATTGCCGCGCCCAGCCGCGCACGCTGAAGCCCAGGCGATGCAGTTCTGCGGCCACGTGCGCGCCGATCTCGCCCAGGCCCATCACGCCCACGGTGCAGGTCGACGGAGCCTGCTGCTCAGGCCGGTACCACGTGGCGCTGCGCTGGTTGGCGAGCACGCGGTCCAGCTGGCGATGGAAATGCAGCACGCCCCACGTGACGAACTCCGCCATGCCGCGCGCGTGCTGCGGGTCCACCACGCGACACAACGGCACGGCGGGCAGGGTCGGATCGGCGAGGATGTTGTCGACGCCGGCTGCGATGCTGTGCACAAGCCGCACGCGCGGCATGGCGGCGATTGCTCCTGGCGGCGGGTTCCAGCAGACCGCGACCTCCGCCTCTTGCGCACCCGGTTCGCCGTACCTGCGCACGTCCAGCTCGGGCGCTGCGCGCAGGATGGACGGCACCAGGTGCGACATGTCGTAGTCGCGGCTGACGAGGGCAAGCGTGGTCATGCGCTCAGCTCCGGTAGTCCGAGCGCGAGGTGTCGATCAGCCGCAGCGCAGCGAGCCATGCACGCCGCGCGATGACGGGCGATTCTTCGCGGTTGAACTGTGCTGCCGTGCGCTGCCGGATGTCCTCTGGAGGGAAGCGCAGCGGCGTGCCGCCGGCCAGCGCCTGGATCTGCGCCTGGCATGCGCGCTCCAGGAAGTAGATCTCGTGAAATGCGTCGGCCGCCGTTGCACCGCCCGCGAGCAGGCCGTGGTTGCGCAGGATCATCGCCTTGTGCGGACCGAAGTCGCGCACCAGGCGTTGGCGCTCGCCCAGGTCCAGCGCGATGCCTTCGTAATCGTGATACGCGAGCTTGCCGTAGAACTTCAGCGCATGCTGGCTGATCGGCAGCAGCCCATGCTCCTGTGCCGACACCGCGATGCCCGCCGCCGTATGCGTGTGCACCACGAAATGCAGATCGTCGCGCGCAGCATGAACCGCCGAATGGATCGTGAAGCCCGCCGCGTTGACGGCGTAGTGTTCAGGATTGGCGTCGGCCCGCGCGTCGACGACGTTGCCGTCCAGATCGATCTTGACGAGGTCGGATGCGCGCATCTCGCCGAACAGCACGCCGTAGCGGTTGATGAGGAACGTCGGACGGCCGTTTTCATCGGGCAGGCGCGCGGTGATGTGCGTGTCGATCATGTCAGTCATGCGGAAGTGATCGACCAGCCGATACAGCGCGGCAAGATCCGTGCGGATCTGCCATTCCTCTTCGGAAAACGCCGCCGGGCGGCGCGTGTGCAGCGAACCGTGTTGGGCTTCCATGGAAATGCGATTGGAGGTGGACATCAATTCGTGGCGAGCGCCGCGGCTTCTTCTGCGGGCTGCCTGCCGTCGCGATAACGGCCCAGGCCGATGATGCCGGCCAGCGAGATGGCGGAGAGCACCGTGAAGAACAGCGCGAGCGGCAGCCATTCGCCCTTGTAGCGCTCGGCGAGCATCGTGCCGATCAGCG
Organism: Ralstonia sp. RL; assembly: GCF_001683835.1. NCBI lineage: Bacteria > Pseudomonadati > Pseudomonadota > Betaproteobacteria > Burkholderiales > Burkholderiaceae > Ralstonia > Ralstonia sp. RL. The sequence goes on from NZ_LWRX01000094.1 coordinate 23,830, forward strand.
GTGTCGTCCCGCCGGCGATCATGGTGCAGAGCTGGTACGCGATCGAGATGCCGGAGTAGCGCACGCGCGCCGGGAAGGCCGGCGTCATGAAGCCCGCAATCACGGCATACACGGCAGAAAGCGTGACGACTGCCAGCGTGATGCCCGCCACCATCGCCACCGCGTTCTGCGTACTCACCAGCAGGAACATCGGATACGGCGTGAACATCGAGACGAACGCGGCCCACGTGAGGAAGCGCGTGTCGCCGTAGCGCTGTGCCAGCAGCGCCGACACCGGCTGCGACAGCAACTGCAGGATCGTCACGATGAACAGGCAGTCGAGAATCAGCGCCTTCGACATGCCGAGATACGTGGTGACGTACGAAATCATGAACGTGTTGGTGAAGAAGAAGCCGGCCGAGCCGATCGTCGTGGCCATCGCCGCCAGCGCGATCGGGCGCCACGCCGTGCGCAGCACTTCGCCCACCGGGTTCTTCAGCACTTCGTTGTTCTTCTGCATGCGCTCGAACTCGGGCGATTCCTTGACGCCCATGCGGATCGCCACGCCCACGAGCAGCAGCACGAAGCTCGCGAGGAACGGCAGGCGCCAGCCCCACGTGACGAAGCTGTCGTGGTCGAGCGATGACACCAGCCGGAACGACAGCAGCGACAGGATCAACCCGGCCGGGCTGCCCATCTGCGGGAACGATGCGAAGAACACGCGCTTCGCTTTTGGCGCGTGCTCGCTCGCCATCAGCACCGCGCCGCCCCATTCGCCGCCCACCGCAATGCCCTGCAGCACGCGCAGCAGCACCAGCAGGATCGGCGCCCAGATGCCGATGGTCGCGTAGCCGGGCAGCAGGCCGATGCCCGTGGTGGCAATGCCCATCAGGAGCATCGTCACGAGCAGCATCTTCTTGCGGCCGATGCGATCTCCAAGGTGGCCGAACACGGCGCCGGAAAGCGGCCGCGCAATGAAGCCCACAAAGAACGTCGCAAACGACGCCATCGTGCTCAGGAAACGGTTGCTGCTCGGGAAGAACACCTCACCCAGGACGAGCGCGGCGGCGGTGGCATAGGTGTAGTAGTCGTAGAACTCGACCGCCGTGCCGATGAAGGCGGCCGTGGCCGCGCGCACGGGCTGGTGCGTGGCCGTGGCGGCCGTGGATGGCTGTGATGCTGACATGGGGCGTCCTCCTCTTTTGGGCGTGGCCCGCCGCCGCGCCGCCGATGTTCGTGCATCGGTCTGTGCCACGAGAGCGGGTTGTCGGTCGTCAGCCGACGCCGCCATTTATGCGCACCGATGCGGATGCCGGCAAATTCGCATTTTTGATTCCCCGTATTAGCCGGGCTTATGCATCGGAGTGGGGCGCGGGCGGGGATGTCTGCGCTACGGCGGCGCGGTCGGGCAGCACCACCGTGCGTTTCGCATCGGTGCGTTGGTGGGAATATTTGCCCCGCTTATAGCCCGGATAAACATTCGCAATTTGACGCGCATTTTGCGATTGCCAGATAAAGACGCCTGAATGCGCCGAGCCGGTCGGCGCGCATGCAGAGGAATGCAGACATGCTGAAGGTCAACGGGGCGCGGCTGTGGTCGAGCCTGATGGAAATGGCAGCGGTGGGCGGCACGCCCAAGGGCGGCGTGCGGCGCCTGGCGCTGACGGAAGACGATGCGGCGGGCCGCGCCCTGTTTGCACGCTGGTGCCAGGACGCCGGCATGACGCTCAGCACCGACCGCATCGGCAACCTCTTTGCGCGCCGGGCGGGCAAGCGCGCCGATGCTCGCCCGGTGGCAAGCGGCAGCCATCTCGACACGCAGCCCGAAGGCGGCCGCTTCGACGGCGTGTATGGCGTGCTGGCCGCGCTGGAAGTCGTGCGCACGCTCAACGATGCGGGCATCGAAACCGATAAGCCGATCGAGATCGCCGTGTGGACGAACGAGGAGGGCGCGCGCTTTACGCCGGCCATGCTGGGTTCCGCCGCGTTTGCGGGCGTGATGCCGCTGGAGCAGGCACTGGCCTCGCGCGATGTACAGGGCGTTTCCGTCGCCGAGGCGCTGGATGCGACAGGCTATGCAGGCGATCGCGCGGTCCCGGGCGAGCCGTTCGATGCGTATTTCGAGGCGCATATCGAGCAGGGCCCGATCCTGGAGGAGAACGGCGTGCCGATTGGCGTCGTCACGGGCGGGCAGGCCATCCGCTGGCTCGACGTGCGCGTGCAGGGCCAGGCCGCGCATGCCGGGACGACGCCGATGCGTTTTCGCCGCGACGCGATGTTTGCCGCTGCCGAGATGGCGTGTTCGCTCGAAGTCCTGGTCGACGCCTTTGCGCCGCACGGCCTCGTGACCATCGGCGAGATCGGCATCCGCAACGCCTCGCGCAACACCATCGCCGCCGACCTTGCCTTCGCGGTGGACTTGCGCCATCACGAGGACGCGCGCATCGCACAGATGGAAGCCGCGCTGCGCGAGCGCTTTGCCGAGATCGCCGCGCGCCGCGGCCTGGCAGTGCGGATCGACCAGCATTGGGTGAGCCCGGCCACGCCGTTCGATGCCGCGTGCGTCAAGGCCGTCGCCGATGCGGTGGAGCGGCTCGACTACCCGCATCAGCGCATCGTGAGCGGCGCGGGGCACGATGCCATTCACATCGCCAGGCATTGCCCGACGGCGATGATCTTCATCCCGTGCGTCAACGGCCTGAGCCACAACGAAGCCGAGGACGCCCTGCCCGAAGACGTCACGCGCGGCGCCGACGTGCTGTTGCACGCCATGCTGGCGCGGGCCGGATGACGCGTGCTGCGCTTTGTCCGACTCATCAGTAGGGTGGAGGTCCTGCACCTTGTTGCGGTAGGATGGCGCCTGCCGGCAATCCTGCCGGTTCAGTACGTCTTCAGGGCGGGGTGGAATTCCCCACCGGCGGTATGCGGGCAGAGTGTTTGCGCCCGTGAGCCCGCGAGCGCCCGGTATGCGCCTGCATATCGGGGTCAGCAGATCCGGTGAGATGCCGGGGCCGACGGTCAGAGTCCGGATGGAAGAAGATGTGCGGAACGACATGCTCCCGCCGACGGGGCGCGCTTCGGCTTTGCCGGGCGTTGCCGTTGCACGGGCGTGTTTGACTGCTTGCCCTGGAACGTCTTGTCGCCAATCTCAGCGAGGAGCGTTTCCATGTTGTCCACTCAGCAATCCCCCGTCATTCATCCGCCCGCATTGCCTGCCGGTCATGCGACCCTTGATGCCGTCGAAGCGCGCTTCGACCCGGCCGACATGCCGGCGCGCATGGCGGCCGCGCTCGACGCGGTGCGCCTGGGCGTACCGGTTGTCGTGCTCGACGATGCCGACCGCGAGAACGAGGCGGACCTCATCGTCGCCGCTGACAAGCTTACGCAGGCCAGCATGGCGATGCTGATCCGCGAATGCAGCGGCATCGTGTGCCTGTGCCTGACGGCCGAGAAGGCGGCCGCACTGGGCCTGCGGCCAATGGTGGAAGAGAACCGCAGCCAGTACGGCACGGCGTTCACGGTGTCGATCGAGGCGCGTACCGGCGTGAGCACCGGCGTGTCGGCGGCGGACCGCATCACGACCATCCGCGCGGCCATTGCGGCGGATGCCGATACGCAATCCGTTGTCAGCCCGGGGCACGTGTTCCCGCTGGTGGCAAAGGACGGTGGGGTGTTGACGCGGCGCGGTCATACCGAGGGCTCGGTCGACCTGGCACGCCTGGCCGGCTTGCAGCCGGCGGCCGTGCTATGTGAGTTGATGCTGCCCGACGGCACCATGGCGCGCCGTGATGACGCGGTGCGCTTCGCCGATCAGCACAACCTGCCGGTGCTGACCATCGAAGACATCGTCCAGTATCGGGAGCAGATGGAGCGCGCGGTCAGCTTCGTTTGACGCCAAAGCCGGCCGCGCGAGAGAGGTGACGTGATTACCGCTTGAGCGTGGCCGCTTCCCTGGCCAGCGCCGTGATGCCCGCCCAGTCGCCGGCAGCGACCTTGTCCTTGGGAACCATCCACGAGCCGCCCACGCACACCACGTTTGGCAATGCGAGATAGTCTGGCGCGCTTTGCGGCGTGATCCCGCCGGTCGGGCAGAAACGCACATCGCCAAACGGCCCGTAGATCGACTTGAGCATCGGGATGCCGCCGGCGGCTTCGGCCGGGAAGAACTTCAGCGTGGTCAGCCCGAACTCGAGCGCCAGGATCAGCTCGGACGGCGTGGCGATGCCGGGCAGCCAGTCGAGCTCGGCCTTCGCTTGCGCCACGGCCAGCATCGGCGTGACGCCAGGCGATACGGCAAACACGGCGCCGGCGTCCTTGGCCTGCTGAAAGTGCTCGGGCCGCGTGAGCGTGCCGGCCCCGATGATGGCATCGCTGCCCAGGTCCTTGGCCACCGCCGCAATGGTGTCGAGGGCCACCGGCGTGCGCATGGTGATCTCGAACGTGCGGATGCCGCCCTCGTACAGCGCGCGGCACACCTTGACGCCTTCATCGACGGATTGGAACTGCAGCACCGGGATCACCGGGCCGGCCTTGACGACGGAATCGATACCCACAACGTTCTCCTAGATCAACACATCAACAGAACAGACTCAGATCACGGTCGACAGCGCCAGCGTCAGCAGCAGCGCGACGATCGAGATGATCGTTTCCAGCACCGTCCACGTCTTGAAGGTCTGCGGCACGGTCAGGTTGAAGTACTCCTTCACCAGCCAGAAGCCGCCATCGTTGACGTGCGACAGGATCAGCGAACCGGCGCCGGTGGCCAGCACCATCAGCTCTGGCCGCACGGCGGCGCCCGAAGCTGCGGCGATCGGGGCGACGATGCCGCAGGCGGTCGTCATGGCGACCGTGGCCGAACCCGTGGCGATGCGGATCATCACCGCCACCACCCAGCCCAGCAGCAGCGGCGACAGGTTCGCACCCATGGCCACGCCGACGATCGCCTTCGACACACCCGAGTCGCGCAGGATCTGGCCGAAGCCGCCGCCTGCGCCCACCACCAGCGTGATCGTGGCGATGGGAGCCAGACACTCGTTGGTGAACTTGAGGATGGTGTCGCGGTTGAAGCCGCGCGCCTTGCCGAACGTGTAGAAGCTCACCAGCGCGGCAATGAGCAGCGCCATGACGGAGTTGCCGGCCAGCTTCAGGATGTCGTTGGCCAGCGTCTTGGGCGTGGTGAAGAGATCGGCCCAGCTGCCGATCAGCATCAGCACCACCGGCAGCAGGATCGTGAACAGCGTGATGCCGAAACCCGGCAGCTCGCGCGTCTGATCGGCTTCAACGAATTGCGCGGCGAGGGGGTTGTCCTCCACCGGCTTCACGTAGCGCGACACCAGCATCGCCCATACCGGACCGGCCAGGATGGCAGTCGGCAGGCCGACGATGAGCGCGTACAGGATGGTCTTGCCGATGTCTGCCTGATATGCCGTCACGGCCAGCAGCGCTGCCGGATGCGGCGGGATCAGACCGTGCACCACCGACAGGCCCGCCACCATCGGCAGGCCCACCATCAGGATCGGCGTGCCCGTGCGCTTGGCCACGTTGAAGGCGATCGGGATCAGCAGCACGAAGCCGACTTCGAAGAACACCGGCAAACCGATGATGAACGCCACCACCATCATCGCCCAGTGCGCGTTCTTCTCGCCAAACGCCTGGATGAGCGTCTTGGCGATGCGCTCGGCGCCACCGGACTCGGCCATCATCTTGCCGAGCATCGTGCCGAGGCCCACCACCAGGGCAATGTGGCCGAGCGTGTTGCCCACGCCGGTTTCAAACGCCTTGACGATGTTGCCCATCGGCATGCCGACCACCACGCCCAGCACAAGCGAGACGACGATCAGCGTGACGAACGGGTTCAGTTTCTGGACGGCGATCAGGTAAATGAGCGCCACCACCGCCAGTGCGGCGGTCAGCAACAGCGAGTTGCCTTGCATCATGACCATCGGGTTTCCTCCTCAGGGGATTTCACGGCTCTTGTTGTGAGGCGCCCCGTTGTGCAGGGCGCCCGTTTTGAAGGTTCGCTTCTTCTGTCAGGGCTTCTTGTAGGCCACGCAGTCGACCTCGACCTTGCAGTCGATCACCATGCTCGACACCACGCACGAGCGGGCCGGCGGGTTGGCGCCAAAGTACTCCTTGAACACCTTGTTGAACGACTGGAAGTCGCGCGGATCATCCAGCCACACGCCGCAGCGCACGACGTGCTCGGGGCCGTAGCCGGCCTCGGCCAGGATGGCCAGCAGGTTCTTGAGGGTCTGGTGCGATTGCTCGACGATGCCGTTGCCGACCACTTCGCCGTTCACCATGGGCGTCTGGCCCGAGACGAAGAGCCAGCCATCCGCGCCGGCCGCACGGGCAAAGGGCAGGTGCTGGCCACCGGTGCCGGTGCCGCCTTCAACGCCAATTCGCGTAATCGTCATGGTTCCTTCCTTCTTTCAAACAAAACTTGGATGCAGTGTCAGTGGGCTTCCGTGGCGGGCGCGGCGTGCGCACGCAGCGCGCGCCTGAGGAAGCGTCCGGCGCGGCGCGGCTGCACGGCGCCTTCGCGATACGACAGATGGCCGTTGACCCACACCGCCACAATGCCCGCCGCGGGCTGCTGCGGGTCGGTAAAGGTGGCGACGTCGCGCACCGTGTCCGGGTCGAACAGGACGAGGTCGGCCCAGTAGCCTTCGCGCACCAGGCCGCGTTCGGCCAGGCCGAAGCGCTCGGCGGACTGGCCCGTCATCTTGCGCACGGCTGCCGCCAGCGACAGCAGCTTGCGCTCACGGCTGTAGTAGCCGAGCACGCGCGGGAAGGCGCCCCACAGGCGCGGATGCGGTTTCGGATCGTTCGGCAGGCCGTCGGAGCCGATGACGGTGGCCGGGTGCGTGATGATGCGGTCGAGATCCTGCGCCGACATGTTGTGATAGACCGCGCCGGCCGGCTGCAGGCGGCGCGCGGCCTCCATCAGGTCGGTGCCCCATGCCGCGGCGATGTCCTTGAGCGTCTGCCCGGCCATGCCCGGATGCGGCTCCGACCACGTGATGAAGATGTCGAATTCGTCGGTCACCTGCTTCAGGTCGAGCGTGGACGAGCTCGCGGTGTACGGATAGCAGTCGCAGCCGACCGGCTGGTAGCGCTGCGCGCTTTCGATCGAGGTCAGCACCTCGCCGGCGCGGCCCCAGTTGGCAGCGCCTGCGCATTTCAGGTGCGAGATCACGATGGGCACACGCGCATGCTTGCCGACGCGGTAGGCCTCGTCCATCGCGTCGAGGATCGCCGCAAACTCCGTGCGCAGATGCGTGGTGTAGATGGCGCCGGCCTGGGCGAGCGGCTCGGCCAGGCCCATCACTTCTTCGGTGGTCGATGCGAAGGCGTTGGCGTAGGCCAGTCCCGTGGAAAGCCCGAGCGCGCCGTTGTCGAGCGCCTCGCGCAGCTGCGCGCGCATGCCTGCCACCTCATCGGCGGTGGCGGGCCGGTCGAGGCGGTCCAGGTGGTTGTTGCGCAGCGCCGTATGGCCAACGAGCGCGGCCACGTTCACCGCCGGCTGCGCGCGTTCCACGGCTTCCACGTACGACGCAAAGGTCGGATACGCGAACGCGCTGGCCGGCCCGAGCAGGTTCATCGGGTCAGGCGGATCGCCCTTGAGCGTGGCCGGCGACGCGCTGATGCCGCAGTTGCCGACGATGACCGTGGTAATGCCCTGCGACACCTTGGGCAGCATGTCGGGCGTGCGGATGACGTTGGTGTCGTCGTGCGTGTGCACGTCGATGAAGCCGGGAGCGAGCACGCGGCCGTCGCCGGCGATTTCCTTGTCGCCCAGCCAGGCGGTGGAGTCCGAAGTGGCGATGGCGGCGATGCGCCCATCGGTGATGGCCACGTCGAACAGCGTGGCCTCGGGCTCGTGGCCGCTGCCGTCCACGATGCGGACCTGGCGGATGACGGTGTCGTACTGCTCCATGTCAATCTCCAAGCGGCTGGCGGTTGCCGCCGCCGCGATGCGCATCGAGCACGTACTTGATGCGCCGTAAGAGCTCCTTGCTGCGATCGGCCTGCTGCAGCGCGACTTCGGTGGCCAGCAGGTCGATCATCATCATCATGGCGTAGCGCGATGACGACGGCTTGAAGATGAAATCGGTTTCCATGGCCTGGATCGGCAGCAAGACATCGGCCAGCGCGGCCAGTGGCGAACCGATGGCGGTGATGGCCACGACCTTTGCGCCGTACTCGCGCGAGATGTTCACGCTGTCGATCACCTCGGGCACATGGCCCGTCACCGAGAACACGACCACAACGTCTTCGGGGCTCAGCGTGGCCGCGACCATCCGCTGCAGCATCGAATCATGATAGGTGGTGACGGGCCGCCCCAGGCGCGCGAGGCGGTAGCGCATCTCGTCGGCCATGGTGGTCGAGCCGCCGCCCATGCCGAACACCGCGATCATGCGGGCCGCGGCCAGCGCCTCGGCGGCGGCGCGGAACGCCTCGGGGCGTACCAGCGCGCGGTTCGCTTCCAGTACGTTCGAAATGTCCGCCAGGATGCCGTCGGCGCTGGAGGGTGGGCGATCGGCGCCGCCATCCAGAAACCGCTGGCCGACTGCCGCCGCCTGGGCTAGCTTGAGCTTGAGTTCCCGCACGTCGCGGCAGCCCATCGCCTTGGCAAATCGGGTGACGCTGGCCTCACTCACGCCGGCCCGTTCGGCTAGCGTCTGGATGCTGCCGGCCGCCGCTTCGGCAATGTCGCTCAGGACGGTCTGCGCGACCTTCCGCTCGGCGGGACGCAACTCGGCGGCACGCTGGGAGAGGCGGGTGACGATGTCCATGGGTTCGCGCATTCGGGGCTCCCGGGTCCGTCCGGATAGCGGCAGTCGACTAGGTTTGGTACTTTGTAACAGGCTGGCCCGGAGGATAATTTCCCCGCTATCATTGTGTCAACCCGATGTTTACCCCCACAGGAACGCGAGTCGATTCCCATGAGTGATACAAAGTACCAAGGAGATGCCACCCCCGTCGTCGATCCGCTGGACAAAGGTCTGGGTGCGCTGGACGCCGCTTGTGCGCCGGAGCAGATTGCTGCGCAAGGCTGGAATGTCCTCAAGGAAGATCTGAGTCTGCCGGCGGCGGTGCTTTCGCAATCGCGCATCGAGCACAACCTGGCGTGGATGCAGCGCTTCGTGAACGAGTACGGCGCCAAGCTCGCGCCGCATGGCAAGACGACCATGGCGCCACGCCTGTTCCAGCGTCAGCTCGCCGGCGGTGCGTGGGGCATTACGCTGGCGACCGCGCATCAGACGCGCGCGGCCTACGCGCACGGTGTGCGCCGCGTGCTGATGGCCAACCAGCTGGTGGGCAAGCGCAACATGGCCATCCTCGCGGAACTGCTGGCCGATCCGTCGTTCGAGTTCTTCTGCCTCGTCGATGCGGCGGACCAGGTCGAGCAGCTTGCCACGTTCTTCGGCAAGGCCGGGCGGCCGATCCAGGTGCTGATCGAGCTCGGCGTGCAAGGCGGCCGCACGGGCGTGCGCGACGATGCGCAGCTGCAATCCGTGCTCGACGCGCTCACGCGCGCCAATGGCGGCGTCAAGCTGGCCGGCGTGGAAGTGTATGAGGGCGTGATCAAGGAGGAAGCCGATATCCGCGCCTTCCTGCAACGCGCCGTCAAGACGCTCGGCGACCTGGCCCGCGCGGGCCGCCTGCAACGCACGCCTGCCGTGCTGACCGGCGCGGGCTCGGCGTGGTACGACGTGGTGGCCGAGGAGTTTGCCAAGGCGGACATCGGGCAGCCCCTGGATGTGGTGCTGCGTCCGGGCTGCTACCTCACGCACGACGTGGGCATCTACAAGGCCGCGCAGGCGCGCATCGACGCCAACAACCCCATCGCGCACCAGATGCGCTCGAGCCTGCTGCCCGCGCTGCAACTGTGGGCCTATGTGCAATCGGTGCCCGAACCTGGGCGCGCCATCATCGCGATGGGCAAGCGCGACGCCGCATTCGACGCCGGTCTGCCGCTGCCGGTGCTGCATTACCGCCCGGGGCGTGATGACACCTCGCTGGCGCCCTCCGCCACGCCCGCGCACTGGGAAGTCACCGGCATGATGGACCAGCACGCCTACCTGAAGATCGCCGCTGGCGACGACATCAAGGTCGGCGACATGATCGCCTTCGACATCTCGCACCCGTGCCTGACGTTCGACAAGTGGCGCCAGATCTCCGTGGTGGACGATGCGTACAACGTCGTCGACGTGGTGCAGACGTATTTCTGAGTCGGACGCGGCGATGACAGACATCCTCGCTTACGGCGAAGCGCTGATCGAGTTCAACCAGGCGGACCCCGGCAGCACGTCGTGGACGTTCGGCTTTGGCGGCGATACGTCCAACTTCTGCATTGCGGCGGCACGGCAGGGCGCGCGCACGGGCTACATCAGCGCGGTCGGTGCCGACCGCTTTGGCCAGGCGCTGCGCGCGCTGTGGCAGGACGAAGGCGTCGATCACACCTACGTGCACACCGATGCGCAGGCGCCCACCGGCCTGTACTTCGTTTCGCACGACGCGCGTGGTCACCATTTCGACTACCTGCGTGCAGGCTCGGCCGCGAGCCGCTTCCAGACCGCGCAACTGCCGCTGCAGGCGATTGCGGCGGCCAAGGCGTTTCACCTGTCGGGCATCAGCCTGGCGATCAGCGATACCGCGTGCGACGCGGGTTTGGCAGCGATGGCGCATGCGCGGGCGGCGGGTGTGCTGGTGTCGTTTGACACCAATCTGCGCTTGCGTCTGTGGCCGCTCGCGCGTGCCCGCGCCGTGATGCAGGAAGCGATGCGCACGTGCGATCTGTGCCTGCCGAGTTGGGACGATGTAACCGTGCTGCTCGACTGCCATGACCGTGACGGCATTGTCGATACGCTGCTCGGCTGGGGTGTGAAGCTGGTGGCGCTGAAGATGGGCGCGGAAGGCTGCTACGTGGCCACACCGGAGTCCCGTACGCTGGTGCCGCGTCATACCGTCAATGCCGTCGATGCGACCGGGGCGGGGGACTGTTTTGGTGGTGCGTTTGTGGCGCGGATTGTGGCCGGGGATCCGCCTGCAGAGGCGGCGCGGTATGCCAATGTGGCGGCTGCGATTTCTACGACGGGGTATAGCGCTGTGGCGCCGATTCCGAGGGCGGATGTTGTGCGGGCGGTGTTGGCCTCGGCTCAGCCGGCTTGAATGGGCGTTGTGGGTGGGCTTTTGTGTTTCATCCCGTGCCGGGGCTGACTCACTTTCTTTGTCTTGCCAAAGAAAGTAAGCAAAGAAAGGCGCGGCCGAGATGGCGACTTCCCCTTGGATTTGTGTCACGGGGAGGGGAAGGAGCCAAACTCGCTGCGCTCAAACAGGGCTCCTTCCTTTTTCCTCCCCGCGACAAAAATCCAAGGCGCCATCTAGGGCAGGGTACGGCC
>NZ_LWRX01000033.1:0-5746 GCF_001683835.1 Ralstonia sp. RL
GGCCAAGGTGGGCGAGGCAACGCTCGGCACCGCGTTGGGCAGCGTGGTCGAGCAACTCGTCGAAGTCCTCCTTGCGCAGGAGGAGCATGTTCTCGACGAGGGCCGGCTTGTTGTCAGGTTCGGTCATGGGTTGTCTCCAGAAATGCGAAACCCGCCCGACGCGTAAACATCAGGGCGGGTCTCGAGGGTTGAATGTGTGGGTCAGTGGCGCTTCAGATCTCGATGAGTTCCAGCGTCAGGGTCGGCGCGATGCCTTCCACCGTGTCGTCGCGGACGAACACGTTCTGACCAATGGCGGCGGTGCCGCGGGCCTTGATCCGGCCGCCACCGGGCAACTGCACGGTGACTACGCCGGAACCGATCTCGATGGCGGTCCCCGCCTGCAGCGGCGGGTCGGGGATCAATTGGCGGAACTGCTGGTAGAGGTTATGCATAGCCTTGCACCCCCAGGGTCTGCCAGACCTCCGGCATGCCGGCCTCGATCTGCGTCGAGCGGACGAGGCCCATGCGCCGAATCGTGGAACCTTGGCTTCCATCCTGGTACTCGACGAATGCGCCCGGCTCGATGATTCCGGTCTCCGCCAGCACCGGCAGGCGCAGGCTCACCTCGATCTGGTGCCCGGTGTCGGCCAGTACGGCAAGACCACGCTGACGCGCGGCGGCGGCCTCGGTGATCAAGGCGTCGACGACCATCGGCGCCAGGACGTCGCCGGCGGTGCCGGCGCGCGTCACCTGCCCGAGCACACCGACGTCCTGGCCGGAGACGAACACGCGGTTGTAGGCGGGCTTCTCGATCCAGCGCAGCGACTCCCGGGCGACGGCGTCGACCGGCAGCACGTAGTCCGGCGTGACCGTGTCCCATTCCCACGGCGCCACCGGATAGCGGTGCCGCACCTGCAGCGTCTTCGCTGAAGCGTGCGGCAGCAGGTAGCCGCCCGCCGCCTCGGCGATGCCGGCCAGCGTCTCGATCCACGTGCCCTGCCGGGCGAAGGCGCCTGCCGGGACGTTCCAGTCCGTGAGTGCCCAATCGACGGTCCAGCCGAGCGGGATGCCGTTGAGCGTGAGCACGTCGTCCATCAGTTGGCGCGCGGTACGGCCTTCCGTGTTCGAGAAGGTCATCACCGGCGCGTAGGGCGCGGAAAGCACTGCGTTGTGCCCGCGCCCGGAGATGCGGATGCTGGCATCACCGAAGATGCGCTCGCGGCTGATGTTCTCGGCGAGCACGCGGAAGTCGGTGCCGTTGATGGTGGCGATCAGCTCGACCGGACCGGCACTGCTCCCCGGTGCGACCATCGATTCTGCTTTTGCAGGCAGCGAGGCCTCGAAGCCCCAGCTCCAGGACGACGCATCGAGGGACAGCGACAGACTGAACACGGGCACCTCGGCGCCATCCGGCACGCGGTGCAGGGTCACGTTGTTGATCACGAAGTACACCCTCCGAACGGGGACGACCACCGTCTGCCGATCGGGCGGCGGCGGATCGATGTGGTTCTCACAGACGAACTGCAGGTCGCCCTGCGATACCGCCAACCCGGAGAACAACAGGTGCGGGCCCGGCGTATAGCAAGGCCGTGGCTGCGGCGGCTGCGGGGTCCCCTGCAGGCTGATCCCGGGCGGCGGCCGCCTCGCATGTTGGTATCGCCCCCGCCATCCCTTCGGAAAGGGCGTGGCGCTCTGATGGTCCGAGCCCTGGAACTGCACCAGGACGCGCGTGTCTTGCCAGCCGCTTGCGCGCCACGCACGGCAGGTAACGGAGCCGTCCTCGTGGCGGAACCAGGTGGCGCGTCGCACGCCGGTCGCGCGCTCGAAAGCCGAGAAGCGGACGAGCCCGAGGGGACGCCCATCCTGATGCGCAAACCACGTCGCATCGTGGAGGCGTGACGCCTCCTGGTGATCCGCGCGGCGTTGCTCGTGCGCCGCCTGCAGCACGGACGGTAGGCGGTGCTCGATGCCTTCCAGCGCATCGGAGGCGGTCTGCCAGAGCCCACTCCATCCCGCAGGCGTGGCCCGGGCGTGCTGCTGAGGCTGGGTGGAGCCCAGCTCGGTCGCCCGCGTTTCCTGCCAGGTGTCTCGTGTCTCGCCGACCGTGGGCCGCTGCGTGCGCGAGTAGTACCGCACCTCGCCGGTGCACACGATCCCCGGCAGGCTCGACGCTAACGTGAGCGGCACGCTCGGGCGCAGCACCAGCGAGCGCACGCTCAAGCGCGGCAGTTCCGCCAGCAGCTCGGCACGGGCCGGCGGGATGAACTTGATCGTCGCCGCCGGCAGCGGCAGGATCGCGAGGACCCTCAGATCGTTGCGTGGCGGGACGAAGTCGGCACCGAACAGCAGATTCGCGTCGGTGGCGGCCGGGCGGTCGAACAGCAGGTCGGTCTGCTGCGACTCGGTGTCTGCCACGGCCTACCCCAGGATCGCCGACACCATCCGGGCGTCGCCGCCGAGGTACAGAGAGGTAGAGGCGAGCTTCACGTCGCCGTTGCCGTCCGTGCCGCTGCAGTCGAGATCGAGCGCGGTCACGTCATTGCCGTTCACCAGCCGCGCCCAGGTGGCCACGCCGGTGGCCGTGATCAGCCCGTCCTCCTGTTGTGTGAGCGTGAGCAGCCCATCGAGAATCGTGCCCGCGGGCTTGGTGAGCCGGATCTCGACCAGCATCGCACTGGTCGGCGTTGTAGAGGGCGTTGCCGGCCGCGTGCCGCCGTAGATGCGCAGCCGCGCCGGCTCCGGGCCAGCATCGAGGAAAGCGAGCGTGCCGGCGAGCCGCGCCTCGTTGTGTTCGACAGTGATTGCAACGGTCATGGCATCGGTTCCGGCTTCAGGTTGTCCGCGATCACGGCGCGGTACAGATGCTTGTAGTCGTAGCTCACCACGGTGTAGCGCTGCGCAGCGTCGATGAACTCGAAGCGGTAATTGCCGGCGGCGTCGCTCCAGGTCTCGGCGACCAGAACGTTCGCGTTCTCGCTGATGAGCTGCACACGGCGCACGAGCGGCTGATCGGGTAGTCCCTTCTCCTTGACGGTGCCGGCGATCACGCCATGCCCGCTGAAGTGGATGTCCTTCCGTCCGGGCTGCATGACATGGAAGTTCCGGTCGTAGCCGCCCGGCCGGTGCCAGAGATCCGACGCGGGGCTGCTCCGGCGCATCAGATCGCAGTCCGCCGCGACGCCGACGGGCGAGGCCGGATCGGGCAGGACCGAGGTCGTCCCACCCGCCAACGGCAGCAGGTCATTGGCGGCGTTCACGGCCACCGTCGCCGGAAACGCCGGCAGACCGGACGGCGTGTCGCCCGCGATGGCGTGGACGCGCGCCGTCGCGCCGTACAGGAACACGCCGGGAATCAGCTTGCCGCGATAGGTCGCGTCGCCGACCTGGAACAGCAGCACGCCGCCCGCCTTGAACTGGATCAGGCGCGCCCACGGCACCCCGTTCGCGTCGAACGCACCGACGATCACTTCGCAGCGCAGCGTCATGCGCTGGCCGACGTTGAAGGTTGGCGCGGTGCTCGCGACGCCGGCGATTGACTTCGCCCCGTCGTTGATACTGCCGCTCACGGCAGCGCCGTCGCCGAAGCCGCTGTTCCACCGCGACACGCCCCAGGCGCCGTCAAGGTGGGCGAACCGGTAGCCCTCGGCTCCATTGCCGGTCGTCAGCCACAGGCCGATGTGCTTGCGGCCGCCCGGGTCGATCAGGAGTTCGATGTCGGCCTCGAACCAGAAATCGCCGTTGGCCGCCTCGTTGAAGCGCAGGATCGACTGGGCATTGGGCGCCGAGATGTCGATGGCCTGCTGGGCGCTGTTGTAGCTGGCGGACATGCTGCCGAGGACCGTGGTGTAGGCGGCCGCCGGCGCCGTGGCGAAGGTGTCGTAGAGTGGATAGCTCACGGCTCACCTCCACGGGCCGGTGATGTCGAACGCAACCTGCGCGCCTTCGGTATCCGAGCCGTAGTGCGTGCGCACCAGCAGGAACCGCTTGCCGATCTGGCCCACGACGTTGTCGACGACGGTCTGGTCGCTGTAGGGACGGTCCTGCGGCATCCAGTACATCCCCGGCATCAGGCCGCGCATGTGGCCGTCCTCCTGGCGCACGTAGGTGGGCAGCAGCCACAGGCTGTAGTCGGCGCCGTTCGGAAACGGCATCGGGCCGCGGCCGCAGATCTGCTGGCCGTTGTTGGTGTTGAGCGAGGTGAGGCCGAAGCGCACCGGGTTGCCGAGCTGCGTATGGTTGCGCAGCAGCACGTGCCCGGAAAAGTCGAGCGACGCGACCATCGAGGCGCCGCCGTAGTCGCCGGGGTAGCTCAGGTACTGGTTGTTGTTGCTCCAGTAGACGTCGTGCGCGGCGAGCACGGTGGCGTAGTTGTCGCCCGGCTTGAAGCTCGTGATGTCGCCGAAGCAGTAGAAGGCGCGCCCGTACCAGTTGTAGCCGGGGGCGAAGGTGCAGAACAGGAAGAACAGGCGGTCGTCGCCGATCAGCACCCAGTTGCGGTTGCCGCCCCCGCTGTCGCCGTAGGTGTCGTAGCCGGTCTGGCGCGCGTGGTACCACTTGTGCCAGCCCCACTGGTTGGCGGTGACCTGTTTCCAGTTCTGTGTCGGGTTGTTCGGGTCGTAGGGAGCCTGCGCCCCGACGATGGTGTCGATGTCGGCCAGATCCTCCACGATCCCGACGTTGGCCCACTTCGCCCACGAAGTCGTGTAGCCGGGCGTCTTGAGGCTGTCGTCGATCAGCAGGAGGTTCTGCGGCGAGGCCGGGTTCTTGCTGCGGTAGGCCGCCTTGTTCGTGCCCGCGAACGGCTTTTCCCAGCCCAGCGGCGCGACCTTGGCGGAGAGGCTCGTCGCGGTCGTGGCCGGTGATGCGGGCGTGCCGGTCACCGCGTAGGTGAAGGTGGTCGTGGTGGTCGCGAGCACGCGGAACAAGCCGTTGTACTCGGGTTGATCGGCGCCGGCGATTTGCACCACCTGGTCGCGCTGATAGGCATGGCCGGAGGTGATCGTGGCCGTCGCGATGCCGGAGGCAGAGGTCAGCGAGTCGATGGCTTTCAGCGCGAAGCCGTTGACGAGGCAGGCGTCGAGCATCGTGACGAGGTCGCCCCAGTTGTTGGCGATCTGCGGCGCGCCGGCCATGCCGCTGTTGAAATACTTGACGGATAGGTCAGCCATTGCACGTTCCTGTCGAAAATCAAGGGGTGTCCACGTCGCCGCGGATCAGCAGCGTGAAGTTGTCGTTGGGCACCGATTCCGGTCCCTGCTGCACCGTGCGCACGACCCACACCGGGAACTGCGCGCCGATGGTGTTGAAGCGCAGCACGTTGCCGGTCGCCCAGCCGCTGCCCCAGCCCAGCGCCGGCAGATGGAAGTACGGCACGCCGGTCGCCGGGTTGTTCGGCGCGCAGTCGGTGCTGGTGTTGCCGGTGGCGATGACGCCGACGTTTTCACCGATCACCTCGAAGGCGGTGCTGTTGGTGAAGCGCACCACCCAACGCTCGGTGACCGCGCCCCGGTTAGTGACCCGGATCGGGTATTGCGTGTTGTTGAAGGTCGCCGTGGCCGCGCTGCCCGACAGCGCATCGGACCACGCGCCGTTCCACGTCGCCTGGTCGAACACGAGGCTCACCCGCGCGAACAGATCGCCGGCGATGAGCGCGCTGGAGACGTAGCTGCCGGATGTGGGATCGCCAGGACTGGCGACGGGGTATTCGTGGGTCAGCGGGCGCGTGAAGCTGATCTCGCCGTTGATCTGCACGTCGCGCACCACG
>NZ_LWRX01000110.1:0-5496 GCF_001683835.1 Ralstonia sp. RL
CCTCCTGCCCAACCGCTATGGGCGGCTGGAGCAACTCAACCTGTTCCCGGCCAAGCCGGTGCGCACCCGGCAGATCATCGTCGAGGAGTACGCCGGTCGTCTGAACCTGCTGCCCACCCGGGCGCCCGGTTCGCCCGGCACGGTGGGTGAACGTGGCAAGCGCAACCTGCGCTCCTTCGTGATCCCGCACATCCCGCACGACGACGTGGTGCTGCCCGAGGAAGTGCAAGGACTGCGCGCCTTCGGTTCCGAAACCGAAATGGAAGCCATCGGCGGTGTCATGGCCCGCCATCTGGAGACCATGCGCAACAAGCACGCGATCACCCTGGAGCATCTGCGCATGGGCGCGCTCAAGGGCAATATCCTCGACGCCGACGGCAGTGAACTCGTCGATCTGTTCGACGAGTTCGACATCACTGCGCAATCGGTGTCCTTCGAGTTTTCGACGGCGGCCGACAACGGGCAAATCAAGACTGCTTGCCTCGAGTTGCTGGGCCTCATGGAAGATGGGCTCACCGGCGAGTTCTCGACCGGCGTGCATGTGCTGTGCTCGACCGAGTTCTTCCGGGCACTGACCACCCACAAGGAGGTCAAGACCGCCTACCAGAACTGGCAGCAAGGCGCGGTGCTGATCAACGACATGCGCTCGGGCTTCAACTACAGCGGCGTCACCTTCGAGGAGTACCGGGGCCAGGCGTCCTATGTGAAGTCCGACGGCACGCTGGGCACGCGTCGCTTCATTGCCGCCGGTGAGGCCCATGCATTCCCCCTGGGCACGGTGGATACCTTTGCCACCTACTTTGCGCCTGCGGATTTCAACGAGACCGTGAACACCATCGGCCAGCCGTTGTATGCCAAGCAGGAGCCGCGCAAGTTCGACCGGGGCACCGACCTGCACACGCAGTCGAACCCGTTGCCGATGTGCCACCGTCCCGGCGTGCTGATCAAACTGACGTCGACCTGATCCAGCCATGGACGTCGTCACGCTCTACGAAGCAGCCCGCAACACGGGGCTTCTGACCGCCGCCACGGTGGCTGGCACCACCGTGCACTGCGCCTTCCGCGCCCCGGACGAAACCGTGCTCGATGGTTTTGCGCTGTCACGCGACTACCAGATCGACTACCCGGCGTCCCGGCTGACGCTCGCTGCGGGTGACACCGTCGAAATTGCGGGCAGCAGCTATCAGGTGCGCGACGTGCGCGCCATCGGCGACGGCACCGAGCGGCGCGCCTCACTCTCCCAACTCTAAGGACATCGCCATGAACTCCGTCCGCGAGCGCGTCTTGCGGGAGGTCGTCGCACGCCTGTCATCTGCGATTGCACCCGTTCCGGTGCTGCGCATGCCAGCCGTGCCGGTCACCCGCGAGGCCAGTCCTGCGCTGCTGCTGTTCGTCGATGGCGACAGCATCACCGCCCACGCTAACCACCTGGTCGACCGGCTGCTGATCGTCCGGCTTGCCGTGGTGGCACGCGGTGCGGATGCCTTCAACGTCGCTGACCTGGCGCTGGTGGCGGCTCACGCGGCCTTGATGGCCGACCCGAATCTGGGCGGTCTGGCCATCGCCGTACGCGAGATCGACTGCGAATGGGAGTTCGACGACGCCGACGCAGGTGCCACCGCACTCCCAGCCCGATACGAAATCCGCTACCGCACCCACGCCATTGATCTCACCCAAACAGGATGAACCCATGCAAATCGAACTTCTCAAACCCCACACCCACGCAGGCAAGCGCCTCGCCGTGGGTGATCGCCTTGATCTGCCCGATGCCAGTGGCCGCTGGCTGATCGCGCAGGGCGCAGCCAAAGCGGCCACCCCCGTCACTGATTCCAAACCCGCCCGCCGTGATGCCACGTCCGGTGTTTCCACAACTGCAGCCACCCAAGGAGACTGAACATGGCTTACTTTTCCGGACAAGGCCGCGTCTACATCGGCGCACGTGATGAACTCGGCAACCCGGCCGGACTGACCTTCGTCGGCAACGTGCCCGAGCTGAAGGTGTCGCTGTCGGTGGACACCATCGAGCACCAGGAAGCGCAGTCAGGCCAGCGCCTGACAGACCTGCAACTCATCAAGACCAAGAAAGGCGAGTTCGCCTGCACATTGGAAGAGCTGATCGCCACCAACCTGGCGCTCGCGCTCTATGGCACCACGACCACGATCACTCCCGGCACCGTGACCGGCGAGCTGCTGCCCAACCCGATCACGCCGGGCAGTCTGTACCCGCTGGCCATGCAAAACGTGTCCGCCGTGCAGGTGCAGGACTCCGACGCCACGCCCCAGACGTTGCCCATCAGCCAGTACAGCGTCAACGCCAAGCATGGCTCGCTCGTGGTGCTGGATGCCACGTCGGGTGGCCCGTACACCGAGCCGTTCACCGTCGATTACGCCTATGGCGCGGCGCAGAGCACGGCGATGTTCACTCAGCCCTTGCCCGAGCGCTGGATTCGCTTCGAGGGACTCAACACCGCCGACGGCAACCGCGAGGTGGTGATCGACCTCTACCGCGTGGCCATCAACCCGGCCAAGGAACTCTCGATCATCACGGACGAACTGCTGAAGTTCGAGCTGTCGGGCCAAGTGCTGGCGGATCTGACCAAGCCAGTGGGCGGTGATCTCGGCCAATTCGGCCGTCTGGTGCTGCTGTGATGGATGACTTCAAGACCTACCCACCTGCACCGGTGGTCGTCACGCTATCGGGAATTGCGCTGGAACTGACGCCGATCCGGCTGGGCGAGTTGCCACGGCTGTTGGCCGTGGTGCGCCCGATGGCCGAGGAAATCACCAGTGATCCTGACTGGATGGCGCTGCTGGGGCGGCACGGTGATGCCGTGCTCGATCTGCTGGCCATCACCACCCGGCGTGATCGAGCGTGGATCAATGACCTGTCGCTGGAGGACGCCGTTCTTCTGGCCGCTGCCGTGTTCGAGGTGAACGCGGATTTTTTCGTGGCGCACGTCGTCCCGGCGGTTCAGGGCGCGGCCCAGCGACTCGCCCCGACGCTGCGCTCGCTGACGAACTCGGATGGGACGCTGCCGTCGCCCGCCTGATCCGCGCCGGGCACCGCCTTGGCGACGTGATGGCCTACACGCTCACGCAGGCTCAAGCCTTTCTGGATGCCGACGGCCAGATCGAACGACAACAACTTGCCCAGCTGCTCGGCATTCATGCCGTGGCAGCCCAGGGCGAGAAACGTGGCATCGAACAACTGCAACGCGATCTGCTCAAGGACTGACCCATGCGTCTCTCGCTCACCACCACCGGCCTGCTGGACCCGCGCCAGTTGGCGGCGTGGAGCGCCGAGCGGCGTCGCGCCATCCACACCGCCGTCGCCAAGGGCATGCAATCGGGTGGGCGCGAGGTGCGTGATGCGGCGCGATCCGAGATGCGCAGTGCCTTCACCGTCAAGCGCAACAGCTTCATCTCGTCGATGGGTGTGAAGGTGTTCGACAAGAAGCCGGAGCAACTGCCTGCCTTGCTGGTGGGCAGCAAGATTCCGTGGCTTGGCCTGCACGAAAAAGGCGGCACGGTGAGCGGCAATCTGCTGATTCCGCTGCTGCCCGGTCGTATCGGCCCCAAACGCTTCAAGGCGGTCATCGATGGCCTGATGCGCTCGGGCAATGCCTTCTTCATCGAGAAGAACGGTCGCGTGCTGCTGATGGCCGAGAACATCAAAGAGAACGCCGGGCAGCTGGGCCGCTTCAAACGTGCCGAGCGTGGTCTTACCGGGGCCAAGCAGATCAAGCGTGGCCAGGAGATTCCCGTCGCCGTGCTGGTCAAGCGCGTCGATCTCAAACGACGACTGAATCTGGCGGGTGGCGTGCAACGCGCACTGCCTGCCTTGGCGCGGGCGATTCAACAAGAACTGGACAAAGTCTGATGGCAAGCAATCGTGCCCAAATCCTGATTAGTGCCGTCGACCAGACCAAGACCGCTTTCGACTCGATCAAGCGGGGCCTGGGTGGCCTCACCGACACCGCCAAGAGCGTCAACGGTGTGCTGGCCAACCTCGGGGTGGCTGTCTCCGTGGCCGGTCTGACCGCGATGGTGAAATCGGCCATCGACACTGGCGACGCGCTGGACGAGATGTCGCAACGTGTCGGTGTCAGCGTCGAGACTCTGTCGGTATGGAAACCGGCAGCCGAGCAGTCCGGTGTGTCTGGCGAATCGTTCGAGAAGGGGCTGCGCAAGCTGTCCACCACGATGCTGGAAGCCGCGACCGGATCGGAAGATGCCGCTCGCGGATTCTCCGCCGTAGGTGTCGAGTTCAAGAACCAGGACGGCACCCTGCGCGCCACCGATCAGGTGCTACTCGATCTGGCCGAGCGCTTCAAGGCCATGCCCGATGGCGCGGAGAAAACCGCGCTGGCCGTGCAACTGTTCGGCAAGTCGGGAGCCGAGCTGATCCCGTTCCTGAATCAGGGGCGCGACGGCATCAATGAGCTCGCCGCTGAGATGCAGGCGCTCGGCGTGCAGATGAGTAGTGAGACTGCGGCGCAGGCGGGCAACTTCAACGATGCGCTCGACAAGCTGAAACTGGCCACCACCAGCATCGGCAACCAGATCATCGCGTCCTTGCTGCCCGTCCTGAACGATATGGCCGGTGGCATGGTCGAGTCGGCCAAGCAAGGCGGCACGCTGCGCGTGATTCTCGATGGCGTGGTACTGGTGCTCAAAACCTTGGCACTGGGTGCAGCCACCGTCGGCAAGGCCTTCGTGGCCTTGGGCGAAGCCATTGGCGCGGGTGTCGCCGCCGCTGTGGAGGCGCTCAAGGGCAACACCGAAGGGGCCAAGGCCATTATTGCCGACCTCAAAGGCAATCTGGTCAAACGGCTGGATGAACTGGCGTCCTTCCGTGACAGCCTGTTCGACCCCAAGCCCATCGAGGTCAAGGCACCCAAGATCCAGGCCGATCCGGAATTGCTTCAACGCCTGACCAAGCCCAAAGCCGTCAAGCCAGCGCAGGACACGACCGGCGCGCAAACCACGCTGATGAAAGCGCAGCTGGACGCCGAGTTCGCCCTGCTCAAGGACGGCCTGGCCCGGCAACAAACTGCGCTGGACGCTGCACTCGAAGACCGTCTGGTTTTGGTGCGCGACTACTACACGCAGAAAACGGCCCTCGAGCAACGCGAGGTTGATGCCGAGATTGCCCGCAAGCAGCAGGAACTGGCCCGCAGTCAGCAAGTCGTCACCACCGGCAAATCGGAAAACGACCGCCTGAAAGCCAAGGCCGAGGTCGCCAAGGCGGAAGCGGACCTCATCACGCTCAACAACCGGCGCACGGACATCGAGCAGGCCAATGCCCGCAAGGCGGCACAAGCCGAGCGCGAATTGGCCGACGCCTTGGCGCAGGCACGTGAGGAACTGGCACAGATCACCGGCACGGCGACGGATACCGACCGGCAAGCCGCCATCGAGCGCAGCTACCGCGATCTACGGGCGCGACTGGCGGCAGAAAGCGATGCCGACGGCGTGTCGCTCATTGATCGGCTG
>NZ_LWRX01000116.1:0-44081 GCF_001683835.1 Ralstonia sp. RL
GGGCATCGTGCGCCGCTTGATCGTGGGGAACGGGGTGACGCACTATGCTTGCCATGCGTTCGCATCCACATTGACTCGCAGACGTCCTCACTCGGAAACACATCATGGCAACCATCGGATTCATCGGACTGGGCATCATGGGCGCCCACATGGCCCGCAACCTGCTCAAGGGCGACCACACGCTTGTCGTGAGCGGCAGACATTCCGTGCCCGACGACCTGCGCGCACGCGCCACCGTCGTCGAGAGCTCGGCCGCGGTTGCGCAGGCGGCCGACATCGTCATCGCCATGGTGCCGGACACGGCCGACGTGGCGAACGTGCTGTTTGCCGAAGACGGCGTCGCCCAGGGCCTCACGGCCGGCAAGCTCTTCATCGACATGAGTTCCATCTCGCCCATCGAGACGCAGGCCTTTGCCAAGCGCATCGAGGCGCTCGGCGCCGACTACCTCGATGCGCCCGTTTCCGGCGGCGAGGTGGGCGCACGCGACGCCACGCTCACCATCATGGTCGGCGGCAAGGCCGCGGCGTTCGAGCGCGCCAGGCCGCTGTTCGCGCTGATGGGCAAGAACATCACGCATGTGGGCGAATCGGGGGCCGGCCAAACGTGCAAGGTCGCCAACCAGATCATCGTCGCGCTGACGATCGAAGCGGTGGGCGAAGCGCTCGTGTTTGCATCCAAGGCCGGCGCCGATCCGGCACGCGTGCGCGAGGCACTGATGGGCGGCTTTGCTTCGTCGCGCATTCTTGAAGTGCATGGCGAGCGCATGATCAAGCGCACGTTCGACCCGGGCTTTCGCATCGAGCTTCATCAGAAGGACCTGAACCTTGCCCTGGAAGGCGCGCGCAAGCTCGGCATCGCGCTGCCGAACACGGCCAGCGCGCAACAGCTCTTCAGCGTATGCGCAGCGAACGGCGGCAAGGCATGGGACCACTCCGCCATGGTGCGTGCGCTGGAACTGATGGCCAATCACAGCGTCGCCTGATCGCGCGCGCCTGTGCGCCAATGCAATGCGCCGCCGGACAACTTGCCGACGGCGCATGCGGTGCGGATCAGAACGAGTGGTGCACCCCCGTGCTGACGACGAGCTGGTTGCGCCGGCCCGAAACGCCTGCGCCGTTGATGGTCGCGTACTGGGCATCGCCCGATGCGCGCTGGTACGTGCCCTGCAGATACACCTGCGTACGCTTGGAGAACGCGTACACGTTGCCCACGCTGAACTGGTTCCAGCGGGCGCCTTCGTACTTGCTGAAGGTGTAGCCCACGTTGAGCGTGTTGGCCGCGCTGTAGTGCCACGCGGTACCGAGGTCGACGTTCTGGGCGCGGGCGTTGGCGCCGCCGAGCGTGATGCGCGTCTGCGTGTACACCGCGTTGACCTGCAGCGGCAGGCCGCTGAGCTGGTACAGCGCGCCACCGCCGAACGACTTGACCGAGCTCATCGGCGTCATGCCCGGCGCCAGCGTCGTGCCGAGTGTATTCGTGATGCCCAGGCGCCCTGCGATGTCCAGCGCGCGATCGTTGGAGGCCGTGTAAGCCGCCGCCGCGCGGAAGCCGCCGTTGCTGTAGTACGCCCCCAGGCTGTAGCTGCGGCTCCTGGACGCGGAGCCCGGCACCTCGCCAAAGCCGTACATGCCCCCGAGCTGCAGACCGCCAAAGATGGGCGAGACATAGCGCACGGCGTTATCGATCTGGAACTGGTTGGCCAGGTTGTCGAAGTTGCCCGGGTGGAACAGATAGAAGTTGGTCAGCTGGAAGCCGTTGCTCAGGCGCCCGAGGTAATCGAACATGAAGTCTGCCTGATGGCCGAGCTGGATGTTGCCCAGTCGCTCGTTGCTCAGCCCCACCCACGCGGTGCGGTTGAACAGCTTGCCTGCCACCACGCTGTTGCCGCTGTCGCCCAGGAAGCCCGATTCCAGCTGGAAGATGGCCTGCGTGCCGCCACCCAGGTCTTCCGTACCGCGCAAGCCGAAGCGGTCCGGCTGCATCGTGCCCGGATCAAGGCGCATGGCCGACCCGCTGGTGGTGCCGCTCTTCAAGCTGTTGATGTAGGCCACGCCCTCATCGATGCTGCCGTACAGCGTCACGCTGCCCTGCGCGGCTGCCGTGCCGGCCAGGCCCATTGCGGCCATGACAAACAGTGTCTTCCTCATGTTGTTTCCTCCGGTGGCTGGGGTACCGGCCCCACCCGTTGTTGCCGTCTTGGTGGACGAGCTGGTTGTGGTTGTTTCGTATATGAAACGCTGTTTAAGAAAAGACCGTGAGCAAAAAAAAAGAGCGCTCGGCTGGTCAGGCCGGCGCCCCAACGGTTACAGATCAATCACCAGCCGCTTGCCCTTGCAGCCGGAAACGCAAACCATCATCGTCTGGTTCGATTCGCGCTCGCTCTTGGAGAGCACGCTGTCGCGGTGGTCGGGCTCGCCTTCCAGCACGCGCGTCTCGCACGAGCCGCACACGCCCTCCTTGCAGCTGTGCTCCACTTCCACGCCAATCTCCAGCAGCGCATCGAGCAGCGACTTGCCGGCCGGCACGTGCAGCTCGGTGCCCGTGCGGGCGAGCTTGACCGCGTATTCACCTTCTTGCACCGAAGAGACGGACGCGTCAGCCGCAAAGCGTTCGATGTGGACGTTGGTGTAGCCGAGCGCCTCGCACGCAGCTTCAAAGGCGCGCAACATCGGGCCCGGGCCGCAGCAGTAAAAATGCGTGTCGGCCGGGTGGCCTGCCAGCAGCGCCTTCAGGTCAGGCGGGCCGCCGGCATCGGCGTCGAAATGGAAGCGCACCGCATCGCCGTGCGCGGCCAGTTCATCGGCAAACGCGGCCTCGGCGCGCGAGCGCGCGCAGTACAGCATCGAGAACGGCCTGCCGTGCTCGGCCAGGCGCCGCGCCATGCAGACGATCGGCGTGACGCCGATGCCGCCTGCCACCAGCACCGTGCGGGGTGCGCTCTCATCGAGTTCAAAGTGGTTGCGCGGACCGCCGATCTTCAGCGTCGACCCCACGCGCAATTGTTCGTGCACGTAGCGCGAACCGCCACGGCTGTTGCGATCGAGCAGCACGCCGACCACATAGCGGTCGCGCACTTCCGGCGCACCGCACAGCGAATAGCTGCGCACCAGGCCGTTGCCCAGGTGCAGGTCGATATGCGCACCGGGCGCATATTCCGGCAGCGTCCTGCCATCGACATCGCGCAGCTCCACGCTGACGATGCCCTGGGCTTCGTGGCGCATGGCCTGCACGCGCAACGTAAGGGGAGGATGGGTACTCATGGCACGTCTCTCTGCTTCCAGTTCAGCGCTTTTCCGTGAGGAACTTGCCCTCCGGGCCGGCGGCGTTCTTCTGCCGGCGCGTGTTGCCGTCGATACCGCCTTCGATGGCCCACTCGGCAAAGACGGTGGGGCCCGGCTCGAAATCGCGCGGCTGCCATTCGGCGTCGAGCTGGTCTTCGTCGGCGTAGTACTCGATCAGGCCGCCGGCCGGGTTCTTGAAGTACCAGAAGTACGCGGAAGAAATCGGGTGCCGGCCCGGGCCGAGCTGCGTATCCCATCCGCAGCGGGACATCTGCATGCCGCCGCCGAACACTTCGTGGATGTCGCGCACCGTAAACGCGACGTGGTTGAGCCCGCTCCTGGCCTGCGGCGTCTGCAGCAGGAACAGATCGTGATGGCCGCCTTCCGGCTCGCAGCGCAGGAACGCGCCGCGCCCCGGGTAGTGGTCTGACGGCACGAACCCGAGCTTGTCGATGTAGAAGCGCTCGGTGGCCGCCACGTCCTTGACGAAGAACACCACGTGGCCGACCTCGATGGGCGTGGCGCGTTCGTAGATCGGGCTCGGCTGGTTGCGGCGCGGTTTGTCGTTCCAGGTGTTCATCGCCGCGCATTGCACGTCGACGTCGCGCTTGATGCTGACCTGCACACGCACCGCCAGGCCGTTCGGGTCGGTGCAGCCGACGCGGCCGTCGGCATGGACGTAGCCGGGCTGATCTGCAAGTGCGTCGGCCAGGCGGTCGAGCACGGCTTGCGAATCGGCACCCCACACCACTTCGCGCAGCGTCGGGCCGGCTTCCATGGCGGGCGGCAATGCGGCGTCATCGCTGCGCTTGACGCGCACGCGGCAACCATTGAGCGTTTCGAACAGCAGCCCGCTGGCGTCTTCGGATTGCAGCGCGAGGCCCCAATCGAGAAAGAACTGCTTGCATGCGGCGAGGTCGTCTGCACCGTAGACGATCTCGTCGATGCCACGAATGGTGTTCATCTTCATCTCCTGCTGTGCACCGCGTGGCCTTCAGCGGCCACCAGTGACTGTGATTCATTGGATGCGCCGTGCTCCGCACTGCGATGGCGCAACGCGCCCCATGCGAAGCCGGATCGCGTCACTTGCCGGTGACGGGATGCACGGCGCCCGGAACGGCCGGTGCGGCCTGCGCTCCGCCGCGCAGCAGGGCCAGACCGCAGAGCAGCACGATCAGCTGCGTGCCCACCAGGCTGCCAAAGCCGGCGGCAAGGCCGCCGCCGCTGCCAAGCCCGATCACGACGCCCATGACGGCCGGCATGAACCCTGCCACGAGGCTGCCCACGCCGTTGACGACACCGAAGGCGCAGGCAACGTGCTGCGGCGCGGCGTTGAACTGCACCGTGCTCGGAATGGCTGGGCTCTGCAGGCCCCAGAACAGGCTGGCCGCGGTCAGCCAATAGGCCGCGGCATAGCGGTCGGTACTGTTGATGGCCAGCAGCACTGCCACCGCCACGCCCAGGCTGCCCAGCACGAACACCAGGGGCACACGCCGGCGCGGAATGACATCCAGCAACAGGCCGCCGAGCAGCACGCCGAGCACCGCCGCGTACTGCGGCATCGACGCCATCCACCCCATCTCGCGCAGCGAAAAGCCGCGCGCTTCCTTCAGATACGTCGGCATCCAGTTGCTGCTGCCCCACAGGTACGCCAGGAAGGCCGCAGTGAGCACCGTCATCGTGAAGATATGCCGCGTGTGGAAGGCCCCGCGGAACATGTCGCCCACCGTGCTCAGCGCCGCCGGAAACGACTCCGGCCGCGGCAGCGCCGCATAGCGCGCCGGCATGCGAACAAAGGCCAGCACCAGCGGAATGCCGAGCACCAGGTTGCACAGGCCCAGCAGGTGGAACGAGGACTCCCAGTCAGCGCTGGCAATGGCGTAGCCGACCAGCGGATACCCGACCGCCAGGCCGATACCCGTGCCCATGTTGAAGATCGCATTCGGCTTGCCGCTTTCCTTGCTGTCGAAATGGGCCTTGATGTAGGACGCACCCAGCGAGAACAACGGTCCTTCGGCGAAGCCGAGAATGAAGCGCGACGCGAGAAGTTCCATATAGCTGTGGAACCACGGCGACGCGATGGTGATCACGCCCCACAGGGTCAGCCCGTAGATCAGGCTGCGGCGCACGCCGAACAGCGCGGCGCAGAAAGGCGTGAACACAATGGCAGACAACCCGTAACCGGCCATGAATGCCGTGGCCAGCAGGCCCTGGCTGCTGCGGTCATTGGCGGCGATGCCCATGTGCTGCAGAAAGTCGTGCTGCGTGATGAGCACGGCGATGTTGATGCGGTCGACATATGAAATGGCGACCACCAGGAACAGCGTGATCACACCGAGCCACCGTTGCGCGTTCGAGTTCATTGCACGCTCCCTTGCGTGACCGATGCTTGCGTCAGAATCGTTTTCATCTTGGTCTCCTCCACACTGCCGGGCGTCAGTTGGCCCAGGCCAGCGGTTCTTCGTTCAGGCCCCAGTAGAGGCTCTTCTGCTCCATGTATTGCAGGATGCCCAGGCGCCCCTTCTCGCGGCCGAGGCCGCTGTCGCGCCAGCCGCCAAACGGCGTGGAAATCGAGAACTGCTTGTACGTGTTGATCCACACGTTGCCGGCCTGCACGGCGCGGCCGATGCGCCAGGCGCGCTTGTAGTCGCGCGTCCAGACGCCCGCGGCCAGCGCGTAGACGCTGTCGTTGGCCTGCTCGATCAGTTCGTCCTCGTCTTCAAACGGCATGGCCACGAGCACGGGGCCGAAGATCTCTTCCTGGCAGATGCGTGCGCGGTTGGTGAGGCCTTCGATGATGGTCGGCATGTAGAAATAGCCCGACTCGCAGCCGGCAACCTGCGGACGCAGCCCGCCCGTGCGCAGATGGCCACCCTCTTCCACGCCCATCGCCACGTACGATTCGATGGTCTGGCGATGGCGCTCAGTGATCAGCGGCCCCATCTGCGTGGCCTCGTCGGCGGGGTTGCCCACGCGCAGGCGTGCGGTGGCGGCAGCCAGGCGGTCCATGAACGGCTCGTACAGCGAACGCGCCACGAACAGGCGCGAGCCCGCGATGCACGACTCGCCCGACGAACTGAAGATGCCGTACAGCACCCCGTTGACGGCGTGGTCCAGATCGGCGTCTTCAAACACCATCGTCGGAGACTTCCCGCCCAGCTCCAGCGACACCGGCATCATCTTGTCGGCGGCGATGTGCGCGATGTGCTTGCCCGTGGTCGTGCCGCCCGTGAACGACACGCGGCGCACCAGCGGATGCTTCGTGATCGCATCGCCGATGACCGAACCTTTGCCCGGCAGCACGCTGATCAGGCCCTTGGGCACGCCGGCCTCTTCGCAGATCGCGGCGAGCTCCAGCGCCATCAGCGGCGTCACCTCGGCCGGCTTCACGACGACGGCGTTGCCGGCTGCCAGCGCGGGCGCCATCTTCTGCGCCTCGCTGGCGATGGGCGAATTCCACGGCGTGATGGCGGCCACCACGCCCATGGGCTCGTGCACGCTCATCGTCAGGCAGTCGCCGCGCGGCGGGGTGAGCGATTCTTCGAGCGTCTCGCATGCCGCGGCAAAGAACTGGAACGTACCGGCCGCGCTGGCCACCAGCGCACGCGTCTCGTTGATCGGCTTGCCGTTGTCCAGCCGCTGGCGCTGGGCCAGGGCTTCGCTGCGCGAGCGGATCAGTTCAGCCACGCGGTACAGCACGGCCGCACGCTCGTGGGGCTTGCGCTGCGCCCAGCCGCTCGAGAGGAATGCGCGGTAGGCGCCGGCGACGGCCTCTTCCACATCGGCCACGCTGGCTGCGTTCAGCTCGGCCACGACTTCACCCGTGGCCGGATAGCGCGTCGCGTAGCGCTCGCCCGTGCCGAGGCGCCATTCGCCTGCGATGCAGATGGGAAGCAACGTCGTTGTGATTGCGTTCATGATGGGGCTCAGATCGAAACGGCGTGCGCACGGTTGCCCAGCGCACGCACCACGCTGAACACCGTCAGCGCGGAAGTCTTGGGGTTGGCCGCCAGCGGCTTGCCGCGCATGGTCAGCTCGAAGCCGCCAAAGGCGCCGCGCGCCTCGACGTGATGGATGTTTTCGTCGACGGTGGGATCGGCCAGCAGCTTCACGTGCGTGTGCTCGAGCCCGAGGCCCGCCAGCGACAGCGTGGCCGCCACATTGGCGTTCTTCGGGAACAGCCGCGCGGCCTCACGGGCGTTGCCTTCGAAGATCACGGTAGGCTCGCGCAGCGCATCGAGGTCGAACTCGCCCTCGGCCGGCGTGTCCTTCCACGCGCGCGGGGGCTTGCGGCCGGTGTAGGTGACGGCGTCCAGCCCGCCCACGCGTGCGGCGGCCAGCGCATCGATGGCGCCGATGGCACCCGACAGCAACTGCACCTGCGCGTGGCCGCGCCGCGCCGCAGCCTCGAGACGTTCCGCCAGCCCCGGTTCCGACAGCGCGCCCACCGATACCACGAGGCAGTCGATGCCCTGCTCCAGCGCCGGCAACACGTGCTCTTCGAGCGCATCGTGCCCCGCACACTCCACCAGCAGGTCGGGATGCGCATCGGCGCCCAGGTGCGTCGTCACGCGTGCATGAGGCGCAAACGGAGCGATGGCCTCGCGCGCCTTGTCCATCGCGTGCTCGGGCACGATGACCGCGTCAAAGCAGACGTCCGGATCGCTCTTGAGCAGCTCCAGCACGCTCTGCCCGATCGCGCCGCAACCGACCATCGATACATGCAGCATGTCCGGCTCCTTGGTTCGGCTCGCTTGCGGGCTCACGCCACCACCGTGATGCGTTCGGCGGCGCGTTCGCCCTGGCCGCTCGGCGCCTGCTGGTTGACCGGCGGGCCGGCAAACGCTGTCTTGAAGCTGCCGATGGAGAGCATGTCGATCTCGAGCAGGAACGGGCCCTCGCCCGTCGTGGCCTCGTTCAGCGCAGCGCCCACGTCTGCGAGGTTCGACACGCGGCGATGGCGCAGCCGCAACGACCTGGCGAGCTCCGCGTAGTCGGGCGTGTGCAGATCGACGTAATGGCGGCGGCCGCCGTACTGCGCGTCCTGGATGTTCTTGATGACGCCGTAGCCCTTGTCGTTCATGAGCACGATGACGAGGTCGGCGCGCTCCTGCACGGCCGTTGCCAGCTCACCGAGGTTCAGGATGAAACCGCCATCGCCCGCGAGGCAGAAGGTCTTCTTGCCCGATCCGGTGGCGGCCGCACCGATGGCCGCGCCGATGCCCATCGCCAGACCCTGGCCGATGCCGCCGCCCAGCGCATGCACGCCCGCACGCGAGTCGAAGATGCGCAGCTGGCGATTGCCCCACGTGCTGTTCGACACCGTCACGTCGCGCACCCAGTTGAACTCGCGGCCCACCGCGACCTGCAAGGATTCCACCAGCGCGGCATACGGACCGAGACCATCGACCAGCGCGCCCACCGCCTGGTCGTGCGCCGCGCGCAGGTCGCCTGCAAACGCGGCGTCGATCTGCATCTTCTGTTCGAGCCGGTCGGCCAGCCCGTCCAGTGCGAGGGCGGAGTCGCCGCAGACGAAGTAGTCGCTGGCATAGCAGCGGCCTTCCGCCGAAGCATCGGCATCGATGCGGTACAGCGGGCGCGGCAGCTTCAGCTCGTACTTGAGCGTTTCGTTGCCGCGCAGACGCGAGCCGACGACGAGCATGGCGTCGCAGGTCTGATAGAACGCTTCGACCGGCTTGTGCAGGTTGAAGGCGCCCAGCGAGCGCGGGTCGTCTTCCGGCACGATGCCGCGGCCCTGCGTGCTGGTCACTACGCCGAAGCCGAGGTCCAGCAGGCGCTTGACCTGCCTGGCGGCATGGCGGGCGCCGCCGCCCAGCCACAACATCGGGCGGCGCGCGCGCGACAGGCGCTCGGCGAGCTCATCCAGAGCATGCGCCGACGGCACGTGCTGCGGCACCTGCAGCGGACGCAGGTCGTCCGGCATCGGGATCAGCGCGGCCTGGATGTCGATCGGAATCTCCACGCTCACGGGGCCGGTCGGGGCCGTCAGCGCGGTCTGCACGGCGAGCTTCATCGTGCTGATCGCGGTGTCGGCGCTGCGCACGCGGAACGCCGCCTTCGACACGGCCTTGAGCATGGTGAGCTGATCCGGCGCCTCGTGGATGTAGGCCAGGCTCTGGTCCAGGTACGGCGTTTCGATCTGGCCGGTGATGTGCAGCAGCGGCGTGCCCGCGGTCAGCGCTTCCACCATCGCGCCGGCCGCGTTGCCCGCGGCCGTGCCGGTGCTGGTCAGGCACACACCCAGACCGCCCGTGGTGCGGGCATAGGCATCGGCCATGTTGGTGCCGCCCGCCTCGCCACGCGCCGGGATGAAGCGGATCTTGCCGCGCTCGCCCATCGCGTCGAGGATGGGCATGTTGTGGATCGAGATCACGCCGAAGGCGGCCTTGACCTCGCAGGCTTCCAGGAAGGCGGCAATCGCGCAGCCCACCGTGACCAGTTGTTGTTCGTTACGCATGACGGGAGTGTCCTCCGGAGATATCGATATGGGTGCCCGTGGTGTACGAAGACAACGGCGAGGCAAGGAACAGAATGGCGCGGGCTGCCTCTTCGGGCAGGCCCAGGCGGCCGAGGGGAATGTGTTTCTGCACGGCCAGGCGGCGCGTCCACGCGGCCCAGTCGAGGTGGCGGTCTTCTTCAGGGCGCGCCTCGAAGCGGCGCCGCCATTGGCCGGACTCCACCAGCCCGATGAGGATGCCGTTGACCCGCACGCCCTTGGGCGCAAACTCGGTCGCCATGGAGCGCACGAGGTTCAGCACACCCGCGCGCGCGGCCGACGTGGCCACCATGTGCGGCTCGGGCTGCTGCGCCAGCAGCGAATTCACGCAGACGATCGCGCCGTGAGGCGAGCGCTCCAGTTGCGGCAGGAATGCGCGCGTCGGATGAATGACGGAGAAGAACTTCAGGTGCAGCTCTTGCGTCCACGCTGCGTCGTCGGTGTCGGCAAAGGTCGAGACGCGGCCCTGGCCGGCGTTGTTGACGAGCATGTCGACGGGACCGAGTTCCTGCTCGACCGACCGCGCAAAGGCAGCCGTCTGCGCGGCGTCGAGCACGTCGCACGCGGCGGCAAGCAGCCGGGCGGCGGGAAAGCGGCTGCGCAGCGTGTCTTCGGCCGCGGCCAATCGCTCGGCATTGCGTCCGCACAACGCCACGGCGGCGCCGGCTTCCAGCAGCAGCTCGACGGTGGCAAGGCCGATGCCGGAGGAGCCCCCCGTCACCACGGCCGTCTTGCCGGTCAGGTCGATCATCGGCATGGTCACTCCCCGAACAGGTTGACAACCTTGCCGCTGGCCGGGCGGTAGTCGAGCAGGTAAGAGAGCTCGTCTGCGGCGGCGCGCACCTTGTCGATCATGGGATCGAGCTGCGCGGGGTCGATGCGCGGCGACGGGATCGTCGTACCGAGCGCGGCGACGATCTTGCCGGCGCGGTCGAGCACCGGCGCCGCGATCGTCGAGATGTTGGCCTCGAAGAAGCCCTCTTCGAGCACGTAGCCGTGTTCGCGGTCGCGCTGCACCATCTCGAACAGGTCTTCCACGGTGCGCGGCGTGTTGGCGGTGAATGCCTCCAGCTGGGGCTCCGGATACAGCTGGCGCAGCTCGGCCAGCGACAGGTCTGCCAGCAGCACGCGCCCCAGCACCGTGGCGTGCGCGGGCAGGCGCGTACCGACGTTGACCGAACTGGTGAACGGCGTCGGCGCCACCGATTTCGCCACGTAGACGATCGAGCGGCCATCGCGCACGACAAGGTTGCACGGATAGTGAATGTCGTCGCGCAGGCGGTCGAGCAGCGGACGGCCAAGTTCGGTCAACTCGAGCGAGGCGAGATATTCGAACCCGAGGCGCAGCACGGCCATGCCGAGGCGGAAATCCCGGCCGCCGTCCACGCGTTCGATGAAGCCCATCACCTCGAGCGTGGTCAGCAGGCGGAACACCGTGGAGCGCGGCACCTTCAGCCGGCGCGCCAGTTCCGGCGCAGACAGCACGCGGTCTTTGTGGCTGAACTCGCACAGCAGGCGCAGGCCGCGTTCGAGCCCGGGCACGATGTACTTTTCCTGCACGTCTTCGGGAATGAGGTCGTTGCTCATACGTCTTGGCGCTTTAGGCGTTTTGGAGTGGGGAGAAAGCGGCTTGCGCGATCCAGCCGGCAACGGCATCCGGCGCATCGATGTACGACGCGTGCCCGGCGGCGGTCACCCGCGCGAAAGGCAGGCCGAAGGCGTCGGCCAACGCTTCGCAGCCCTGCGGGGGCGTGATGCCGTCGACATCGCCACAGGCCACGCCAGCGGGCGTTGAGGCGGGGCGCTTGCGCAGATACGCGCCGATGTCGTCGCCGCTGAGCATGACCACGGCCTGGCGGTAACCGGCGTCGTTCAGGCGCAGCATGTTCCAGCGCACCCAGGCGCGCTCTTCGCTGCCGGCATCCGGGCGCAGCAGATGCGCGTGGCGCGATTCCGCCATGCCCTCGATACCAAGCCGGTCGAGCGTGGCAAGGCGCTGGGCCCGCACACTGCGGGACTGGTCTTCGTGACCGGGCTGCCCGTAACCCTGCGCGGGATTCAGCAGCAGCACGCAGCCGGGTTGCAGCGCTTCCGGCGCCTGCGCCACATAGGCCGCAGCCATCAGCGCGCCCAGCGAATGTCCGACGATCACGTCCGGCTTCACCTGCAGCGCGTCCAGCCATGCCTGCAGGCGCACCGCGTAATCGGCAGCGCGCGGCTCGGCTTGTTCGAGCGGCGTGGATCGGCCATAGCCCGGCGCATCCCACGCGAACACGCGCATGGTGTGGGAGAGAACCTGCGCGCAAGGCAGCCACGACGCGGCGCTGGAGCTGATGCCGTGCAACAGCACCACCACCGGCCCGCGACCGCCCCACTGCC
The DNA here is from genome assembly GCF_001683835.1 of Ralstonia sp. RL. NCBI lineage: Bacteria > Pseudomonadati > Pseudomonadota > Betaproteobacteria > Burkholderiales > Burkholderiaceae > Ralstonia > Ralstonia sp. RL. Next base: position 12,179 of record NZ_LWRX01000116.1, read on the forward strand.
GATAGCCGATGCGATCGCGCTGGGCGTTGATCGTGACGCTGCGTTCGGCAAACTCGGCCTCGAGCACGGCCAGTGCATCGGCCACGCGAAACGGACGGGAAGACATGGCAGCCTGCGCGCTCATGGCATCAACGCTTGATCTTCGACAGCGGATGCTCGGGCGGATACGTCGGCGTGACCGGCTTCTTGGCGCCGAGCATCACGCACATCAGCGCGTCTTCCTCGCCGATGTTGATTTCTTCGCGGTACACGCCGGGCGGCACGGAAACGAGATCGCGGTCGGTCAGCACGGTTTCGTAGCGCTCGCCGTCCTTCTCGAGGATCAGCTTGATCTTGCCGCGCAGGATGAAGAACACCTCCTCCACGTCGGTGTGCACATGCGACGGGCCCTCGTGGCCGGCCGGGATGATCATCGTGGAGAACGTGAAATGCTCGGCCGGCACCGTATTGGTGTCAGCGGCGACGCCCGTGCCGCCCGTGCCGAGGTAGCGCATCTGCGCGCGGCGGTACTTCGGGTCGTAGTCGGCTTGGAACTTGAGGGCATCCCAGTCGTAACGGCGGGTGGAGAAACGTGCCACGCGGCTGTTCATCCACGCTTCAAACGATGCGCCTTCTGGGCGGTCCCACGTGCGTTGCACTTGCTGTTGTTCGGAGAGATCGCTCATCGAAGTCCTCTTCTCAATGGTGTGGTTGCTGGATGGAGGCGGTCAGTGCATTACTGCATGACGAAACCGCCGTTGACGGCCAGCGTCTGGCCCGTCACGAATCGGGAAAGGTCCGACAGCGCGAACAGCACGGCGCCGCAGACGTCGTCGGGCAACTGGTCGCGCGAAATGGCGCGCTGGTCGCGATACAGCGCATGGCGATGCGCCGGCACGTATTCGGTCGCCTCCACGAGCGTCAGGCCCGGCGCGATGGCGTTGACGGTGATGCCGTCTGCGCCGCATTCGCGCGCCAGAGACTTGGTCATGCCGATGACGGCGCTCTTGCTCGCCACATACGCCAGCAGGTTCGGCGCGCCCCACAGCGGGGTGTCCGACGACAGATTGACGATGGCCCCACGGCCGGACGCCTTCAGCGCGGGCAGGCAGGCCGTTGTCATCAGCCAGGTGCCGCGCACGTTGACGTTCATCACGCGGTCCCAGGTCTCGATGTCGATCGACGAGGCGTCGCGCCCGCCCGAGTTCGTGATGGCCGCGTTGTTGACCAGCCCGTCGAGCCCGCCCAGCGCCTGCACGGACGCCGCCGCGCATGCCTGGATGGATGCCGGATCGCCAAGATCAAGCGTGAAGCCATGCGCATCGAAGCCTGCCGCGCGCAGTGCTGCGGCCTCTTCCTGCACGCGCTCGCCGAGGATGTCGGCCATCGCCACCGCACCGCCCGCTTGAGCGATGGCCTTGGCGAAGGCCAACCCCAGCCCGCGCGCCGCGCCCGTGACGAGCACCTTGCGGCCGCCCAGCAGTGCGGCGGTGGATTGACGCTCAGGCATGTTGGGCTTCCGCGGCAACGGGCTTGAGCATGGCGACCGGCGCATCGGCCAGTTCGGCGGCGGCGCGGCGCGCGAGAATGCGGCGGATGCGCGTGATGCCGATGTCGTGCTGATACAGCGTCTCGTGGTCGCGCGCCTCGGGTGCCATCGACTCCAGCACCACTCGGTCCTGCTCCAGCACGTCCCAGTGCAGCCCTTCCAGGCGATTGCGATACAGAAAGCGCCAGACGTCGCGCTGCCAACCCTGCACGTGGCGCGTGCGCCAGAAGTAGACGATGCAGTGCGCCTCATCCACCGGCGTGACGATGCCGATGATGGTGAACGGGCCACCGGGGCCCACCTTCGGCTGATACGGGATCGACAGGCGCAGCCACATCGTTCCGGTCTCGCCAAACTCGGTCCAGTCGAAGTTCACGCCGCGCTGGCCGGTCTTCTGGAACAGGATGCCGTGCTCGGTTTCAACCACTTCCATCACGGCCTTCTTCTCGCCGCTGGCCATCGAGTGCGATACGGCATGCAGATAAGCCCCGTGCATCGGGTCCATGACGTTGTCGATGGCGTAGCGGTAGTTGACGTTCCAGTGTGCGTAGCAGAGGAAGTGGCTGTGCTCCTCGCTGGTCAGCTCTTCGGGCAGGCGCAGCGTGCCGACGGCATCGTCAAACTCCGACGGGGCCTTGTCGCCAAACCACAGGAAGATCGCACCGGCGCGTTCCTGCACCGGGTAGCTGCGCACGCAGGTCTTGCCTTCCATCGGGCAGTTGTCGACCGCGGGCACGCTCGTCACGGTGCCCTCGCCGTTCACCTCGACGCCGTGGTACCAGCACGCAACGTGGTCGCCCAGGTTCCAGCCCATCGACAGGCGCGCGCCGCGGTGCGGGCAGCGGTCTTCCAGCGCGTGCACCTGGCCTTCGGTATCGCGCCACAGCACGATGTTCTGGCTCAGGCGCGTGATGCCCACCGGGGCGTTCTTCACATTCCACGATGCGGCCACCGGATACCAGTAGTTGCGCAGACCGGTATTGATGCGCGCTTCTTTCTGCGCTTCCTTGTTGCCTTCCATTGCTTGCCTCGTCTGATGGGGTTGCGCCGAACGCTTCTGCGGGCGATGCGGCGTCGAATCGGTGTTGAGCAGCCCTGCGGCTTACGCGCCCAGGCGGCGCATCTCGGCCAGGAACGCGTCTTCCGTCCAGCCTTGCCCGGAGGGCAGGCGCGGGCCGCGTTCGTTCAACACGGCGACGATGTCTGCAGGCGTTTGCGCGCCGGCCAGAAACGCAGCCTCGAGTGAATCGCCAAGCTGGTTCTCATAGGCGGTGGGCTCGGCGGCGCGCGTCTGCCAGACCAGATTGGCAACGCGGCCCGGGCGCTCGATGCGGCCCTTGCCGGCCACGTTGTTCGGAGAAACCGGCTCCCAGGGAACCAGGTCGGGGTTGTATTGCGGCTGCATGGTTGTCGACTCCATCACGTTTCGCTTGTTTTACCTATGAAACGTCTGTTAATATCTGGAACACAGGTAGCACTATAGACCGCGTCCTCGAAATCGAAGATGCGGGATTACCCTATGGTGCGGTACAAAAGCGCCACCCGCTCAGGCGGCATGCGGCCGGATCGCCCATCCGGCGCGGGTCTTCCGGCCACCGTGGCGTCAGACGCTCTGCGCTCCGGGGCTTATAAAAACTTCCGATAGACGACGAAGCCGGACTTTTCGGCCACGGTGTCGTACAGCTTCATGGCCGTCGCGTTGGTTTCGTGTGTCTGCCAGTACACGCGCGGCACGCCTGCTGCGGCGGCCCGCCGGTACACCGCTTCAATGAGGGCACGGCCCACGCCCTGCCCGCGCGCCACCCCGGCGGTAAAGAGATCCTGGAGGTAACAGGTCGGCTGGATCTGCGTCGTGCTGCGGTGGAGGAGGAAATGCACGATGCCGAGCAATGCCCCATCGCGCTCGGCCACCATGGCATGGACCGGTTCGTACGCATCGAAGAAGCGCCGCCACGTCGTCTGCGTGACGATGTCGGGCAACGCCGTATCCCCTGCGCGGCCATAGAAGGCGTTGTAGCCGTCCCAGAGCGGTTTCCAGGCGGCAAAGTCGTCTGGGTGGATGGGGCGGATGAGCAGGTCGGCGGGCATGATGGCGGTCCGTATCGGCGAGCTGGCATTGTGCCAGTCGCGCCATGCGGCGCCTTGGGGCCCAGCCGCTCCTGGGATTAGTCCGGATGCGACTCGGCAGGCGAAGAAAGTTTGCTGAAAGCCGGCGCCCTCTACAGTGCGCGCCATGGCCCGGCTGCGACCCCGCATCGGGAAATGCGGCCGCTGCCGCCATCATGATGAAGGGTCGGGTGTTTCAGCCCCGGCGCCGGGATGCGATATCCATCCCGCGCGCCGTCTACGTCGGTCTTTCCTGCTGTCAACCTTGCGGCCCGCCGGCCCTCCTGGTGGGCCGTCTTTCTTTTCAGGGCTGCACCGTGTTGGCCGTCACCAGCGCTTGCGTCAGCCGCTGCACCGCAGGCCCGGCGATCAGGACGATGGTGAAGGCGGCCGGCCACGCCAGCACGAAGGCGTGTGCCCAGCGGGCGAGGAAGTCGGCGCTGATGCCGGCGTTGATCCAGCCGATCCAGCCCGTCATCAGCAACGACATGAGGCCGGACATCAACCACGCAAACGTGACACGAAGGCGAGTGGGCAACGACATGGCGGTTCTCCTGACAAAGCCATCAATGTGATGAACGGCATACTAGACAACCGCTTTTCCAGAAACTATAGACGTATACTGAAACTTAAATTCCAAAAATGGAATCATGCTTGACGATCTGGCCCTCTTCGTTTCCATCGTGGATCACGGCAGCCTGCAGGCCGCGGCACGCCACGCCAACCTGCCGCCCGCCACGCTGACGCGACGCCTGCAGAAGCTGGAGGCTTCGCTGGGCTGCCAGCTTCTGCTGCGCAGCGCACGCAGCCTGAAACCGACGCCGGAGGGCCAGCTCTACTACGAGCAGTGCCGCCCGCTCTTGACCGCGCTTGCGCAAACCACGGCCACGCTGGACGACGATCTCAACCAGGTCAAGGGCACCCTGCGCGTGCTGGCACCGCTGAACCTGTCGCGCGGGCTGCTGGCGCCCGCCTATGCGAGCTTCATGGCGACATGGCCGGAGATCCGGCTGGAGCTCTCGCTCAGCAACCGCAATGAAGACGTGTGGCGGCATGGCGCCGATCTGGCCATCCGCGTCGGCCAGCAAGACGACCCGAAGCTGCGGCAGCGGCGGCTCGGCGTGATCGGGATGGTGCTGGTCGGGTCGCCGGCGTATGTGGCCGCGCATGGCGCGCCGACCCATCCGCATGACCTGCAAGCGCATCGCTTGTTGGTGTCGTCGCCGCTCTCGACATGGCGCTTCACCTCACCCGACGGTGAGGAAACCATCGAACTGCAGCCCCATGGACGCTGCGACCTGAACGACATCGAACTGGGCGTGACGCTGGCTGAAACGGGCCTCGGCCTGCTCTACTGTCCGCACACGCTCTGCCACCAGGCGCTGGAGGCGGGCCGGCTGATACGCCTGCTGCCGGCATGGCGGACACCGCAGCGGCCCATCTATGCGGTGTGGCCGCAGCAACAGCTGCCACGCAAGGTGCGGACGTTGCTGGAGCATCTGGCAGCCTTCACGGCAGCCACGCCGCTGCTGCAGGCCGAACCCGCCCCGAGTGCCTCAGGCACTGCTTGAAACGGGTAAAAACACGCGTTGCCGCGTCAGCCCATCAGCCCGTAGGCTGGAGATTCCCGCGCCCATTTCACTGGAGACCCGATGCACAGCAGCCACGTGGTGCGCTCCGGCGACCTTCGCCTGCATGCCCGCATGACCCTGCCCGCCGACGCCTCTGCGCGACGGCGCCCCGCCATCGTGCTTGTGCATGGCTATCCGGACGACAGTTCCGTCTGGCACGGCGTGCGCGATACCCTGGCGCGCGACCGCCGCGTGCTCACATTCGACGTGCGCGGTGCCGGCCTGTCAGATGCGCCCGCAGACACCGCCGGTTATCGCATCCCGCAGTTTGTCGACGACCTGGCCGCCGTGGCCGACGCGCTGCTGCCCGGCGAGCGCTTTCATCTGGTCGGGCATGACTGGGGCTCCATCCACAGCTGGGAATCGGTGACGACCGATCGGCTGCGCGGGCGCATCGCGTCCTACACGTCGATCTCGGGCCCGTGCCTGGACCACGTCGGCCACTGGATGCGCGCACAGCTCGATACCGGCACATGGGCCGCCAAACGTGCGGTGTGGAAACAGCGGCTGCAATCCTGGTATGTGGGGTATTTCCACTTGCCGCTGGTGCCGGAATGGTCGTGGCGGCTGTGGGTCGCGCGCGCCTGGCCGTGGTGGCTGCACAGAACGGAGGGCATCCGCATCGAAACCCAGCGACCGACGCTTGTGCGCGATGCCTGCAACGGCGTGCGAATGTACCGCGCAAATTTTCGCGACCGTCTCGCCCGCCCGCAGGCGCGTGCGCCGCATGCGCCAGTGCAGCTCATCGTGCCGACGCGCGATCGCTACGTCAGCCCCGCCGTGACGCGCGCTGTGGAGGCCTGGGTGTCGCATTACTGGCGCCACGAGGTCGACGCCGGCCACTGGCTGCCCCTGCGTCGCCCCGAGTGGGTGGCCGACTACATCCGCCGCTTCGCCGACTATGTCGAATCCGGCCAGGAGCCCGCTGAACTGCAGCAGGCCCGCGTGGCCGGCACGCGGGGGCCGGCCTGATCTTGTCAGCGCGTTACTTTCCGCCTTCGTCCAGCCAGCGCTGGTGATACTCCTCCAGCAAGCGCTGCAGCGTTGCACCGATGCGGATGTAGTCCGGCTCGTTCAGGTTGGCCAGCGACACGCGCACCGACGGGTTGAGTGCACCAAAGCCATTGCCGGGCAGCAGCACGACGCCACTCTCCTTGGCCAGGCGGAATAGCACATCCGCCGGTTTGGTCTTCGTCTTGAACCACTGCACGAACGCCTCGCCATAGGTCTTGCGGCCCACCACTTCGGCATCAAGGATGTTGTAGTAGGCGACGTCATTCTCGTCAGCCTCACACTCGATACCGATGGCTTGGTACAGAGCAGCCTTGCGCCCGCGCACCAGGCGCTTGACCGCCGCCTTGTAGGCATTCGGCTGATCCATGAGCGCGTACAGCGAGAACAGCGCCATCTGCACCTGTTGCGGCGTCGACAGACCTGCCGTGTGGTTCAGCGCCACGGTTCGACTATCCGCAACCAGACGATCGATGAACTTGAGTTGGTCCGGCTCGGTCGTGATCGACGCATAGCGCTGGTGCAGGATCTTGCGCTTGTCTTCGGGCAGCGCGGCCAGCTTATCGTCCAGCACGTTGTTTTCATGCGTGGCGATGGTGCCCAGGCGCCAACCCGTCGCCCCGAAGTACTTGGAGTACGAATACACCAGGATCGTGTTGTACGGCGCCACCGCAAACAGCGAGACAAAGTCGTCCGCAAACGTGCCGTACACATCATCGGTCAGGATGATGAGATCGTTGCCGGCCTCGTGACGCTCGTCCACGATGGCTTTGAGCTTCTTCAAGCCGTCTTTGGAAATCTTGACTGACGGCGGGTTGCTGGGGTTGACCAGGAAGAACGCCTTCACGCTCGGATCGCGCAGCTTGTCGAGTTCTTCGTCGGTGTATTGCCAGCCGTTGAATGGGTCTGCATTCAGCTTGACCTCGACGAGCTGGAAGCTGTTGAGTTCCGGGATCTCGATGTACGGCGTGAAAATCGGCATGCCCAGCGCGATCTTGTCGCCAGCATTGAGCAGGAAGTTCTCCCGGAGCGTGCTGAACAGATACGTCATCGCCGCCGTACCGCCCTCGACGGCAAACAGATCAAACTGGCCGACAAACGGCGCACTGCCGATCATTTCCTGCTTCAGATAGCGCGCGGCAATCTGCTCACTGATCTTCAGCATGCGGTCTGGCACCGGATAGTTGCAACCGAGAATGCCGTTCACCATCTCCGCCAGAAAGTCTTCGGCGGAAAGGCCAAGTTGATCGCGTACGTACGACACCGCGTGATGCAGAAACTTCACGCCGGGCACATCTGCGTTGCGACGTGCAAAGCTCTCAAAGCGCGCCTCAAAACCTTGCTTGGTCGGGATGCCGCCAATCCTCTCGGCCAGATAGGAAAACGAGCGCTCGGACTCCTCCAGTGCGAACAGGCCCAGTTGGAAGAAACCATGACGCGGCTCCAAAGCGAGGAAGTTCGGATTGCCGCGCCCGGCATTGAGCATCATGCGTTGCGAGTCGCTCTGCGCGAGCTGGATCAGCACGTCCTTTAGTTCAAACGGGCTCAGTTGCCCAAGGGCTTCCAGTTCCTTGGATTTTTGCGTCGGATTGGTGGTCATCGCAGATTCCCGTGGATGCAGCGTTGGCGAAGGAGAGCCCGCCACGCGGGTAGCAGGCTGAGGAGACGCTCAGGCGAAGGCGATCACAAGCGGACCGAGCAGGGTCAGCAGCACGTTCGCGAGCGCGTAGGTAATGGCAAAGGGAATGGTCGGCACACTGCTCTCGGCTTTCTCCAACACGCCGCCAAACGCGGGGTTGGCCGAACGGGCGCCAGACAGCGCGCCCGCCAGCACGGCAACGTTGTCGTAGCGGAGCACATAACGGCCGAACAGGTAAGTCAGGATCAACGGCACCATCGTGACGATCACGCCGGCAATGAAGATCGACACGCCGCTCTTTTGCAGCGTCGCCCACGCCTGCGCGCCAGAACCCAGGCCCACACAGGCGACAAAGGCGGCCAAGCCCATGTCCTTGAGGATTTGCGACGCTGCATTCGGCAACTGGCCGAAGGTGGGATGCTTGCCGCGCAGCCAGCCAAACACGAGCCCGGAAAGTAGCGCCCCGCCCCCACTGCCCAACGTCAGCGGTATGCCGCCCACCTTTGCCACCAGCGTACCGATCAACAACCCGACCAGCACGCCCAGCCCGAGGTAGACGAAGTCCGTCTTGTCGCCCGGCGGCACGGGATAGCCGACTTCGGCGGCCGCGCGTTTGATATCGGAAGGTGCGCCGTGCAGGGTGACGACATCACCGTGCAGCATGACCGTGCCGTCCAACAGCGGCACGGCTTTGCCCATGCGGGTGATGCGTGCGATGTACACGCCGTGCTTCATGTCGCGTGTGGCCTGTGCCTTCAGCTCGCCCAACGTCTTGTGACTTGCGCCCTTGCGCGTGAACACGACATCGCGCACTTGCAGCGGCTGGTCCATGTCGGAAGACACGGTGGACTCGTCGCCCAGCAGCGTCCAGGCCTTGGCAGCGGCTTCGCGACGGCCGATCAGCAAAACGCGATCGGCGCGCTGCAATTTCGACTTCGGCTCAATGGCGATTTCCTCGCCGTTGCGCAAGATGCGCTCGATGGTGATGCCGTCGTCCAGCGTGGTCTCGACTTCCTCCACGGTCTTGCCTGCGCCCGTGGTCACGTCATACACGCGTCCGACCAGTGCCGGCAGAGAGGCCACCTCGCCCTGCTCCAGCGGGCGCTTGCCTCCGGCCATTTCCAGCTCGGCCTTCTTGGCATCATCGCGCAGCTCACGGCCCATCAGGCGCGGCAGGATGTTCACGCACATGATGATGGCGCCCAGGCTGCCGAACACGTACGTCACTGCATAGCCAATAGCCACATTCGACTGCAGATGCGCCACCTCGTCGGCCGCCAGGCCCATGCGTGAGAGGGCATCGCCCGCGGTGCCAATGACTGCCGACTGTGTCATGCCGCCCGCCGCAATGCCGGCGGTCAAGCCCTTGTCGAAGCCGAACAGCTTGCCGCACACGAGAATGGTGACCAGGCCACTCACCGCGAGAAACACCGCCATGGCGATCTCGCGCAGTGTGCTGCGATTGAGGGAGCTAAAGAATTGCGGCCCGCTTTCGTAGCCGACCGCGTAGATGAAGAGCGCGAACATGATGCTCTTCACACCGGAATCGATCGTCACGCCAAACTGGCTGATCAGCACCGCAGCAATCAGCGATCCGCCAACGCCGCCGATTTGAAATTTGCCGAAATTGATCTTGCCGACTGCGTAGCCAATGGCAAGCGACAGAAAGAGCGCCGTCTCCGGCACGCTTTTGAACACGGTGTGAATCCAATCCATGGGCAGCGACTCTCCGGAAAGTCTTAAAGGTTTGTCTGGTTGAGCAGACAAACAGACATCGCGTAAGGCGCCACGCCATATGTGCGCAACACGCCCGTGGACGTTAGAAGCGACACATCGGTGATGTCAATTTCACAAAATTTAACTGCTGGAGCACATATTCAACGCTCCGCATTAGAAGATTGCGCCCAACGCAAACGTTGACGCGCGTGTAACACACTGTAATCATCGTCCGCCACAACGCTGACGGCGCGCCATGACCTGGCGCCCGGACGGCTCGAGCCGCCGCTTCGCGCAAACCGCATTGCCGGCCATCGATACAAGAAACAGGGACAAGACAATGAAAAGCAAGGTCGTGGTGTACGGCCCGCTCTACGGGAAGTGGTACGCAATCCTGGTCAACGACGGTGTGGCCGCCGAATCGAACCAGTTTGGCTCGTACGAAGCCGCCATGGGCTTCGCCTCACGCCGTTATCCGGAGCTTGAGCAGGAGCGGCAGCCCTACGCGCGGGGCCGCGACGAAAGCGAGAACGGAAGCGACAGCCGCGAAGCTGCGCCCATCTGAACGGGAACGCCCCGGGCGGCATTTACGCCGCCCCTGCCGACCCAGGCGTTAGTGGCCCGCGCCGCAAAAGCGCCCGGCGATCCACTCGAACACGCTGCCTTCGCGCAGCGAGCGGCTTTGCGCTTCGTCGCCGTAGTGGATCTGGTAGAGCGGCTTGCCGGTGGCGTTGCGCGCGCGATAGAGCGTTTGCGCAATCACCGTGTAGCTATGTCGCGCGCAATCGAGCACGACCTGTTTGACCGACGAGCGGATGGGCTGCCCATCGGCTGTCTTGATCGTGAAGTCGGGCAGCACGTTGCGCAACAGCCGGAAGTGCACGGTGGGCGAATTGGCATCCGCCGCGGCGCCGGGCTGCGGCTTGACCGATTGCCGGTCGATGTACGAAACGATGCCGTGGATGCTCTCGAACCGGCGCCACCGGGAATCGGCGCCGGTGGATTCGAGGGCAGGTGCCGCATTGGCCGAAGCGGCTTGCGCTGCGGCTGCCGGCACAGGGGCCGACGCAGAAATGGTTTCTGCGGATACGGGCATCGCTGCCCACTGCGCGGCAACCAGAGCGGTCGCTGCGATGGCGCTTTGCCAGCGCCAGCCTCCTGTCTTCATGGGGTGTCTCGCCTTGCTGCAAAAAACTCAGCGGGCGATTCTACCGCGCTGGCGCAACCGCTTACGTCACATCGGGTCGACGGGCTCGGCAACGTCCACGCCGGCAAAACGCAGATACAGCGTGCGCAGCGCCTGCGTGAGCGGCCCCGGCTGGCCGCTGCCGATCTGCACGCCGTCGATGGACACCACCGGCATCACAAACGTCGACGCGCTCGTGTAGAACGCTTCGGCGGCTTGCTGAGCTTCGGCGACGGTAAAGGTGCGCTCCTCCAGCGTCAGGCCATGTTCACGCGCCAGCGCCAGGATCGACACACGCGTGATGCCCGGCAGCACGGCGTTCGACAGCGGACGCGTGATCAGGCGCTTATCGGCGGTGATGATGAACGCGGTCGAGGACGCGCCTTCGGTCACGCGGTCGCCGTCGGTCATCCAGGCTTCATGCGCGCCGGCGCGCGCGGCGATCTGCTTGGCCATCACCTGCGGCAGCAAGCCGACGCTCTTGATGTCGCAACGCTTCCAGCGCAGGTCGGGTACCGTCACCACGGTTGCGCCCTTCTTGGCCAGCGGGCTGTTGACGATGGACTTGACCTGGGTGAACGCCACGGCCGTCGGCGTGATGTCGGCCGGGATGCCGAAATCACGCTCAGCCACGCCGCGCGTGACCTGCATGTAGACCACGCCCTCTTCCAGCCCGTTGCGCACCACCAACTCTTCGCACACACGCGTCCATTCGGCGGCGGTGTATGGGTTATCGATGCCGATCTCGGACAGCGAACGCGTCAGGCGGGCGAGGTGCGCGTCGTTGTCGACGAGCTTGCCGCGCGCCACGGCGGTCACTTCGTAAATGCCATCGGCAAAGGTGAAGCCGCGGTCCATGATTGAGACAGTGGCCTCGGCGGCCGGCACGTATTGGCCGTTCAGAAAGACGATTCGAGACATGCTGGAGAGGGAGAGAATTCAACGCCGGAGCGGAACTGCCCCGTGGACGCCTGCATAGGATACGGGCGCTGCGCCGCGACTGCCGATGTCTGCCCAGGTTATGCGAAAACGGCATGAGGGCCGGTTGGCGTCGGGTAAACTCGGCGGCTTGTCCACGCCTGCGCGACCATGTCCGAGCTGACCATTCGCCCCATTTCTGCAGACGACCTGCCCGGCATCCTGGCCGTGCAACAAGCCTGTTATGGCGATGGCTTCCTGGAGCCGGCGGAGGCGCTCGTCAGCCGCTGGGCGCGCAGCCCGACCCTGTGCCTGGCGGCAGTGCGCGGTGACGAGGTGGTGGGCTACCTGCTCTCGCATGCGTGGCATGCATGGACGCCGCCGAAACTGCATGTGCCGCTGCCTGCCTCGGATGCAGCCGACCTGCTCTGGTTTGTCCATGACATGGCCATTGCGCCGTCGGGACGCGGGCAGCGCCTGGGCGAACGCCTTTACGCGATGGCCTGCGCGGTCGCGCAAGCACAGGGCTTGCTGCACTCGCGGCTCGTCGCCGTGCAAGGTGCGGATGCCTTCTGGCGTCGGCTCGGCTATCGCCCCGCGGCGATGGCCCCACAGGCGCTCGACCCGCTGCGTGAGATGTACGGCAATGACGCCCTGCTGATGGAGCGCGCGCTGGTCTGACGGCAGGCCGTTACATCTCGTAACGTTCGTATAGGTTTCGCAAGACCGCCGGCGCGCCACTCGACTACAGTGCGGCCGTGTCGAGGAACTCCACCATGCAAAAGCATCTGGCGCTGTGCGCCCTGGCCGCCATCGCGGCATTATCGTCCCAGGCCGCGCAGGCAGGCGTCGACGTTGGGATCGGTATCGGAATCCCGGCGCCGGTCTATGTGGCGCCGGCTCCGGTCTATGCGCCGGCGCCCGTCTACGCGCCCGCTCCGGTTTACGTTGAGCCGCAGCCCGTCGTGGTCGCCCCCGGCTACTACGACGACTGGCGTGCCCGCAAATGGCAGGAAAAGCAGTGGCGCGAGCAGCGCAAATGGGAACGCAAATACTGGAAGCACCGCCGCCACGACGACGATGACGACGATTGATCGTCAGGCCGCCTTCTTCGCCAGCCCCAGGTAGGTTTCGATCACGCGCGGGTTCACGGCCAGTTCCTGCGCCGGGCCTTCGAGCGTCATGTCGCCCGTTTCCAAGACGTAACCGTAATCGGCCACCTGCAGGGCGGCACGCGCATTCTGCTCGATCAGCAAGGTTGCCACGCCGGTTTTGCGCAGGTCGCTGATGATGTGGAAGATCTCCTTCACGATCAGCGGCGCGAGGCCCAGGCTCGGCTCGTCGAGCATCAGCAGTTGCGGCTTGGCCATCAACGCGCGGCCGACGGCGAGCATCTGGCGCTCGCCGCCGGAGAGCGTGCCGGCTTCCTGCACGCGACGCTCCTTGAGCCGCGGGAACAGGTCGTAGACGACGTCCATCTGGTCCAGATAGTTGCGCTCGCCCGCGCGCTTGCGGCGGTAGGCACCGAGCACCAGGTTGTCTTCCACGCTCATGGTGGCGAACAGCTCGCGCTTTTCGGGCACCAGGCACATGCCGCGCGCCACGCGCTTTTCCACCGGGAGCCCCGTCAGGTTGTGGCCGAGATAGGAGACCACGCCGTTGGCCGAACCCGTGGTCGGCAGCGCGCCCATGATGGCGGCGAGCATGGTCGACTTGCCTGCGCCGTTCGGGCCGATGACGGTGACGATCTGCCCGGCCTCCACCTTCAGGTTTGCGCCGTGCAGGGCCTCTACCTTGCCGTAGCGGACGTGCAGGTCTTTCACTTCGAGGATGACTGACATGTTGTTCTCCTTCTCCAAACCTGTTCACGCTCCGCTGGGGGCTGCCCGAGGTTGGACCGTGCAGGTTTATTCCACGCCGCCCAGATAGGCCTCGAGCACGGCGGGGTTCTGCTGCACCTCTTGCGGCACGCCCTCGGCGATCTTGGTACCGAATTCCATCACGACAAGACGGTCGGTCAGGTTCATGACGAAGTCCATGTCGTGCTCGACCAGCAGCACGCTCATCCCTTCAGCTTTGAGCTTGGTGAGCAGCGCGGCCAGGGCCTGCTTTTCCTTGTAGCGCAGGCCGGCAGCAGGCTCGTCGAGCAGCAGCAGCGCCGGGTCGCAGCACAGCGCGCGGGCGATCTCCAGGATCCGCTGCTGGCCGAGCGCCAGGCTGCCGGCTTCCTGATACATGCAATCGGCCAGGCCGACGCGCTCGAGCTGGCGCCGCGCTTCAAACAGCAGCTTCTGCTCTTCCGCCTGGTTCATGCGCACCACGCTGGCCAGCACGCCGCCTTGCGCCGCGAAGTCGCCACGCAGGTGCGCGCCCAGCGCCACGTTCTCGAGCACCGTCATGCCCGAGAGCAATTGCACGTGCTGGAACGTGCGGCCGATGCCGCGCCTGACGATCTCGCGCGAGGGCTTGTCGCTGATGCGCTCGCCGCGATACAGCACCTCGCCGCGCGTGACCGGCAGTACGCCGGTGACAAGGTTGAACGTGGTGGACTTGCCGGCGCCGTTCGGGCCGATCAGGCCCACGATCTCTCCAGCCCTCACCTGGAAGCTGACATCGTTGACGGCGACGAGGCCGCCGAACTCCTTGCGCGCGGCGCGCACGTCCAGAATCAGCTCGCCTGCCTGCGGTTTCTCGCGCTGCCTGAGCGCAGGTGCATCTTCCGGCGCGCGCGCTGTCGGCGCAGAAGGGAACAGCTTGCGGATGAACGGCCACACGCCATCGCGCGCGTATTGCAGCAACAGCACCAGCAGCACGCCGAACACGATGATCTCGAAGTTGCCGTTGGAGCCCAGCAGCCTGGGCAGGATGCTTTGCAGGCTGTCTTTCATGATGGTCAGCAAACCCGCGCCGAGCACGGCGCCCCACACGTGGCCCACGCCGCCGACCACCGCCATGAACAGATATTCGATGCCGTAGTTCAGGCCGAACGGCGTGGGGTTCACCGCGCGCTGCAGGTGCGCGTAGAGAAAGCCCGAGATGCAGGCCAGCACCGCCGCAAACACGAAGATCACGACCTTCATCCACGCGGTGTTCACGCCCATCGCCTCGGCCATCGTGCCACCGCCCTTGAGCGCGCGGATGGCGCGGCCCGGGCGCGAGTTCAGAAGGTTCTGCACCGCCAGCACGGCCACCACCACGACGGCCCAGATGAGATAGAACATCTCGCGGCCGGTGTTCAGCTGTTTGCCGAGCACGTTCAGCACCGGGATGCCGTTGAGGCCGTCGTACTTGCCCAGGAACTCCAGGTTGCCGAACAGGAAGAACAGCGACAGGCCCCACGCAATCGTCGCCAGCGGCAGGTAGTGACCGGACATCCGCATCGTGATCAGCCCGATCACGTATGCCGACACCATCGTGATCACAAGCCCCGCCAGCAGGCCGACCCACGGCGATACGCCGTACTGCGTGGTGAGATACGCCGTGCTGTACGCGCCCAGCCCCACAAACGCGGCCTGCCCGAACGACGTCAGCCCGCCCACGCCCGTGAGCAGCACGAGGCCCAGCGCGACGAGGCTGTACAGCCCGATGTAATTGAGCAGCGTGATCCAGAACTCGGGCGTCGGCACGACCGGGATCAGCGCCAGCACGATCACGAAGAGCGCCGTCAGCACGCGGTTGCGCGAGAACCAGCCGCGCTGCGCGGCGTTCCCGGAAGATTTGGCGAGCGTGTTCATCGGCTTACTCCTCTTCCTCGACATGCCTGGTGGTGAGCGATCGCCACAGCAGCACCGGGATGATGAGCGTGAACACGATCACCTCCTTGAACGCCGACGCCCAGAACGATGAATACGACTCCAGCAGCCCCACCAGCAGCGCGCCCAGCGCCGCCACCGGATAGCTCACCAGCCCGCCCACGATGGCACCCACGAAACCCTTCAGGCCGATCAGGAAGCCCGACTCGTAGTACACCGTCGTGATGGGTGCGATGAGGATGCCGCACAGCCCGCCCAGCGCCGCGGCCAGCGTGAAGGCCAGGCGCCCCGCCTGCGTGGTGCCGATGCCGACGAGCCGGGCGCCGAGCCGGTTCACCGCCGTCGCGCGCAGCGCCTTGCCCGACACCGTGCGGCCAAAATAGAAATACAGCGCCGCGATCATCAGCGCCGATACCGCCACCACCCACAGGCTCTGGCCCGATACCGACAGCGCGCCCAGATCGAATCGCGCATCGGAAAACGCATCCGTGCGCGAGCCCTCTGCGCCGAACATCACGAGGCCCAGGCCGACCATCGCGAAGTGCACCCCCACCGAGACGATCAGCAGCACCAGCGTGCTCGCCTCGGCCAGCGGCTCATAGGCCAGGCGGTAGATCATCGGGCCCATCGGAATGACGATCAGCAGCGCCAGCGCCACCTGCACGACCTGCGGCAGCTGCATCGGCGCAAGCATGCCGGCCGCCGCATACATCGCGATCGGGAAGACCAGATACTTGCCCGCGTAGACGGCGCCCGTGCGCAGCGCGTGCAGACGCAGCTCCGGCTGCAGCAGCGTGCGGCCCATCTCGACGAGGAAGGTCAGCACGCCGAGCGTCACGAGCATGCTCGCAGACAGCGGCGCCTTGTTCGCCTGGATGGCCGCCAGCGTGAGCGCGCCATACGCGACGAATTCGCCCTGCGGGATGAAGATCACGCGCGTGACGGAAAACACCAGCACGAGCGCCAGCGCCAGCAGCGCGTAGATCGCGCCCGATGTCACGCCGTCTTGCGCCAGGATGGCGGCAATCGACAAGTCCATGAGTCTCCTTGCTCTGATGGTCGTGGCGCGCCACGAGTTACGAGAGGGTAAATCTTTTACGACAGGGTGAAATTGGCGACAACCCTAACGCGCCGCCTTTTCGCGCCGCCCGCTGGCCTTGGTGCGCGCTGGCTGCGGCGTCTGCAGCAAGGTGGACAGCCGCTTGACGAATGCGCGCAGGGTGGCCTCCAGTTCGCCGCCGCGCTGCGCGTGAAACAGCGGATGCAGATTCAATGCGATCAGCACCAGGGCCAGTTGCCCCCGCATGCCGAACACCGGCAGCGACAGCGCGCTCACGCCAGGCAGCAGGCTACCGGATACCCATGAAGCGCCCTCGGTACGGATCTCTTCGCACAGCCGGTAGTAGTCGGTGAGCGAGCGCGGCAGATCCGGCAGATCGTCGGCGGCGCGCTCGTGGAGTTCGCGCTCGACCAGCGGCAAGGTCTGCTCGATCGGCAGGTAAGCGCCAAACAGGCGGCCGGTGGCGGAGTTGAGCATCGGCATGACATCGCCGATGCGCAGGTTCACACCGGGCGCGCCGCCCGCCTTTTCCCAGTGCACCACGGTCGGCCCGCGATCGCTCCAGACGGCAATGCCGATGGTGTGGCCGGTCTGGTCCCGAAGGCCGCCCAGCAGCGGCCGTGCAAGCGCAATGGCTTCTCTTCGGTTCAGGCTTGCCAGGCCCAGGCGCAGTGCAAAGGGGCCGAGCTCATAGCGGCCGGTCAGCGGATCCTGCGAAACCGCGCCGACGCGCTGCAGGCTGACCAGGTAGCGGTGCGCCTTGGACGGATGCATGCCGGCGGCGCGCGCCAGATCACCCAGGGCCATCGCGCGCATCGCCCGCGTGAGCGCCACCAGCAGATGGGAGCCGACCTCGATGGACTGGATGCCGGAGCGGTCGCGGCTGGCCGGAGCGTCATCCGCATCGCCATCGGGTTGGGGGGCGTTCGCTGCTTCAGTGGTCTCCATGTTCTTGGCGTCGTGGCGGGCCGGCAAAGTGCTGCGAGCGTAGCACGCCGCGCACGCCTGGCGGCGCGCAGTCGTTCTTACGCATTGTAGAAATCATGAATCTAATCATAATTCTCGTATACCCTAGGCGCGACTGCCGACCGCCCGGTCTATGATTCGCTGCACGCGGCCCTTGCTGCATGGCGTGCGCTGCACCGTACACGGCAGGCACCAGCCGGCCGCAGAAGAAATTCCACCCACCGTAATTAACTACACCAGGAGTGACAGAATGGCCAAAGCCTTCGCCTCGCAGGCCGACCTCGAGGCCAAACAAGTCACCTTCACGCAGCTCTCTCCCAACGCCTACGCCTACACCGCCGAGGGCGACCCGAACTCCGGCGTCATCATCGGCGACGACGCGGTGCTGATCGTCGACACCACCGCCACGCCGGCGATGGCGCAAGACCTGATCGCCCGCATCCGCGGCATCACAGACAAGCCGATCAAGCACGTCGTGCTGTCGCATTACCACGCGGTGCGCGTGCTGGGCGCCTCGGCCTACTTTGCCGAGGGCGCGCAGAACATCATCGCCAGCCGCGGCACGTACGAGATGATCGTCGAGCGTGGCGAGGCCGATATGAAGTCGGAGATCGAGCGCTTTCCGCGCCTGTTCGCGGGCGTTGAAACCGTGCCGGGCCTGACCTGGCCGACGCTGGTGTTCGAGCGCGAACTCACGCTGTTCCTGGGCAAGCTCGAGGTCAAAATCCTGCACCTGGGCCCGGGCCACACGAAGGGCGACACGGTCGTGTGGATTCCATCGCAAAAGGTGCTGTTCTCGGGCGACCTGGTCGAATACGACGCCGCCTGCTACTGCGGCGATGCCCAACTCGAAGAATGGCCCGCCACGCTCGACGCCCTGCGTGCGCTGGGCGCCGAAAAACTCGTGCCCGGCCGCGGCCCGGCGCTGCTGAACCCGCAGGAAGTCGACAAGGGCCTCGCCTACACGCGCGACTTCGTGTCGACGCTGCTCCAGCGCGGCAAGGAAGCCGTCGCCCAGAAGATGGACCTGAAAGCCGCCATGGCCCACACCCGCGCCGCCATGGACCCGAAGTTCGGCCACGTCTTCATCTACGAGCACTGCCTGCCGTTTGACGTGACGCGCGCCTACGACGAAGCCAGCGGCATCAAGCACCCGCGCATCTGGACGGCCGAGCGCGACAAGGAGATGTGGGCCGCGCTGCAGGGCTGATCCGCCCCGGCGTCTTTCTTCGACCACGATATCCACCGACAAAGCGGCGGCCACGACTGCCGCAGGTGCGAGCGAGACATGAACCCCGATTTCCAGAACCGCGTCTTCACGTACGCGCCTTGCGCGGAGCAGCAGCCCGGCTGCACGGCCGGGGCCCGCCCCGTCGTCATCGTCGGCGCAGGGCCGGTGGGCCTGGCCACGGCCATCGACCTCGCGCAGCAAGGCGTGGCCGTCGTTGTGCTGGATGACGATTGCACGCTGTCGACCGGCTCGCGGGCGATCTGCTTCTCCAAACGCTCCCTGGAGATCTTCGACCGGCTGGGCTGCGGCGACTGCATGGTCGACAAAGGCGTGAGCTGGAACGTCGGCAAGGTCTACCTGAAGAACGAGCTGCTCTACAGTTTCGACCTGCTGCCGGAAACCGGCCACCGCCGTCCGGCGTTCATCAACCTGCAGCAGTACTACGTCGAGGGGTTCCTCGTCGAGCGGGCACTGGCGCTGCCGAACATCGAGCTGCGCTGGAAGAACAAGGTGACGGGCCTCACGCAGGATGCGGACGGCGTGACGCTCACCGTGGAGACGCCCGACGGCGCCTATACCCAGCGCGCCCAATACGTGGTCGCCGCCGACGGCTCGCGCAGCCCGGTGCGCCGCATGATGGGCCTCGAAGCCCACGGCCAGACCTTCAAAGACCGCTTCCTGATCGCCGACGTGCGCATGGAAGCGCCCTTCCCGAGCGAGCGCTGGTTCTGGTTTGACCCACCGTTCCACCCGAACCAGTCGGTGCTGCTGCACCACCAGCCCGACAACGTCTGGCGCATCGACTTCCAGCTCGGCTGGGACGCCGACCCGGTGGCCGAGAAGCAGCCGGAGCGCGTCATTCCGCGCGTGCGCGCGCTGCTCGGCGAGGGCGTCGACTTCGAACTCGAGTGGGTGAGCGTCTACACGTTCTCATGCGAGCGCATGGACCGCTTCCGCCACGGCCGAGTGCTGTTCATCGGCGACGCGGCGCATCGCGTCTCGCCATTCGGCGCGCGCGGCGCCAACAGCGGCCTGCAGGACGCCGAAAACCTCGCCTGGAAACTGCGCATGGTGCTGGCCGGCGATGCGCCCGATACGCTGCTCGACACCTACGCCACCGAGCGCGAATTCGCCGCCGACGACAACATCCGCCACTCCACCCGCTCGACCGATTTCATCACGCCCAAGAGCGCCGTCAGCCGCCTCTTTCGCGATGCCGCGCTGCGCCTGGCCAAGCACTATCCGTTTGCGCGCACGCTGGTCAACAGCGGGCGGCTTTCCACGCCAACGGTGCTGGAAGGCTCCCCGCTCAGCACGCCCGACGACGCCGACTTCGGATGTGCGCTGGTGCCCGGCAGTGTCGCGCTCGACGCGCCGGTGCGAACGCGCGACGGGCGTGCCGCGTGGCTGCTCAGCCATCTGCGCGACGGCTTCATGGCATTGCGTTTCTGCCGCGCGGGAGAACACATCGACGCGTTGCCGGTACCCACGCTGGCGATCTTTCCCGCCGGCGGCGCAGGTACGGTGTCGGCGGGCGTCACGGCGCTCGAAGACATCGACGGCCTGGTCGCCCAACGCTATGACGCACGGCCCGGCACGTTGTACCTCATCCGCCCGGACCAGCACGTCTGCGCACGCTGGCGCAGCGTCGATACCGCCAAGCTCGCGGCCGCCATGCGCCGCGCCATGGGCCATGCCGACGCCACCACGCCATCGCCCGCTACAGCCACCGCCTGACCGCCATGCCGTTGAACACCCAGCCCAACCTGCCGCGCCCGGACGACTTCTATGAGGCGCTGATCGACACGCACCGCGGGCTGAGCGACGCGCACAGCGCGATGCTCAACGCGCAGCTGATCCTGCTGCTCGCGAACCATATCGGCGACATGGCGGTGCTGCGGGAGGCGCTGGCGGCTGCGCGACTGGCCCTGCCGGCGGGCGCAGCGGATTAGCACCCACCCTGCCGCGTCCCGGCGAGTTGACCACGGCGATACTCACCCTGGCGCTCCAGCATCCAGCCCGGGTACTCGGCGGGCAGCCTGCTGACCTCATCGAGCTGCGCCAATTCTTCCGTTGTCAGTTCCACCTGGGTCGCGGCGATGTTGTCGTCAAGCTGATCGACCTTCTTGGCACCGACGATCACGCTCGTCACCACGCGCTGGTGCAGCAGCCACGCCAAGGCGATCTGCGCCACGGACACACCGCGCGCACGGGCCATGACACGCATCGCGTCGATACAGGTATACGCCCGCGCCTGGTCCACGGGCGGGAAGTCGAACTTGTTGCGGCGGCTGTCCTGTTCGCCATGCTGTTCGCGCGTGTACTTGCCGCTGAGCAGGCCGCCGGCCAGCGGGCTCCACACCATCAGCCCCAGCCCTTCGCTCTTGAGCATCGGCACGAGTTCGCGCTCGAGGTCGCGGCCGGCGATCGTGTAGTAGGCCTGCAGGCTTTCGAAGCGCGCGCAACCGAGGCGCTCGGCAATGCCCAACGCCTTGACGATCTGCCATGCGGCCCAGTTCGATACGCCCACGTAGCGCACGTGCCCGTGCTGCACGAGCGTGTCGAGCGCACGCACGGTCTCCTCGATGGGCGTGGCCGGATCGAAGCCGTGGATCTGGTAGAGATCGATGTGGTCGAGCTGCAGGCGCTTCAGGCTCGCCTTGACGCCGTCCATGATGTGAAAGCGCGAGGCGCCGCGTGCGTTGACGCTGTCGCCCGTCTGGCCGAACACCTTGGTGGCGACGACCACGCTGTCGCGCGACACCTTGAGGTTCTTCAGCGCCTGCCCCGTGATCTGCTCCGACACACCGTTCGCATACACGTCGGCCGTATCGATGAAATTGATGCCCGCATCCAGCGCGCGGCCGATCAGCCGTTCGGCGTCCGCCTGCTGCAGATCGCCGATGTGCTGCCAGATGCCGTCGGACCCGCCGAAGGTCATGGTCCCCAGACACAGCTCCGAGACGAACAGGCCCGTCCGCCCTAACACGTTGTAACGCATGTGATCAGCTCCGATGGTGATGAGGAATGCCGCGCGCAGCGGCTCAGATGCGAAACGACAACGCCGAGCATAGGACGGACGGCAGCGCCCTGCAGCGGATCACCCAGACGTCGGATGGTGGCCCAGCCGGACGGAGATGGCCGCGCCGGCCTGCTGCAGCAGCGCCACGTAATGCGCCTTGGTGTCCGCCCCGCACCGCATGGTCGGGAACGAGATCGACAGCCCCGCGATCACGCGGCCAAACCGGTCGAACACGGGCACGGCAATGCACAGCAGCCCGTCTTCCTGCTCTTCGTTGTCTTCACCAAAGCCCTGCTGGCGCACGCGCGGCAGGATGCTCAGCACGGCTTCGGCGGAGCCCAGCGTCTTCTGCGTGGACTTCTTGAACTCGACTTTCGACAGCACGTCGCGTGCCTCGTCCGGCGGCATGTAAGCCAGCAGCACCTTGCCGATGGCCGTGCTGTACAGCGGATTGCGCCGCCCGATGCGCGACTGCATGCGCAGGCCGTAATCGGCGTCGATCTTGTGAATGTAGATGATGGCGTCTTCGTCAAAGGCGCCCAGGTGCACGGCCTCGCGCGTGAGCTGCGCGATGCGGCGCATTTCGGTGTCGGCCTCGCGGACGAGGTCGACATTTTCCAGCGCCTTGGCGCCGAGTTCGAACAGGCGGATGGTCAGGCGGTAGCGATCCGTGTCACCTTCCTGCGCCACGTAGCCGAGGTTCTTGAGCGTCTGCAGGAAGCGGTGCACCGTCGTCTTGGACATGCCCAGCCGCTGCGACAGCTCGCTCGGGCCGACGGCGCCAAGCTCGCCCATGGCGGCCAGGATGGTGAACACCTTGTCGACAGCCGAGACGGACTCGGCCTTGTCTGCGCCGGTTTCGCCCGGCTCATTGGCGGACGTGTCTTCCGGCTTGCGCGGCCGGGGTGTGGCTTTCATCTCTCGTGGTTCCGTGATGTCGAAATCTGCCGAGAGCATAACCGGTCTGATGCCGCGTTCCATCACCGCGCCTACCGTGCCAGCCAGCCGCCGTCGACCGCGAGCGTGTGGCCATGCACGTAGTCCGACGCCGCCGACGCCAGGAAGACCACCGCGCCCGCCAGGTCGTCCGGCACGCCCCAGCGCCCGGCCGGGATGCGGGCGAGGATCTCTTCGCTGCGCTGGCGGTCTTCGCGCAGCTGCGCCGTGTTGTCGGTCTCCATGTAGCCGGGCGCGATGGCGTTGACGTTGATGCCGCGCGCCGCCCACTCGTTGGCGAGCAGCCGCGTGAGTCCGAGCACCCCGCTCTTCGACGCCGTGTACGACGGCACCCGGATGCCGCCCTGGAACGACAGCATCGACGCCACGTTGATGATCTTGCCGCCGCGCCCCTGCTTCACCAGCACACGCCCCACCGCCTGCGACAGGAAGAACACGCCCTTGAGGTTGACGTCGATCACGTCATCCCAATCGGCCTCGGAAAAGGCCAGCGCATCGCAGCGGCGGATGATGCCGGCGTTGTTGACGAGGATGTCGATGCGCCCGAAGGCATCCATCGCAGCGTCGACGATGCTGCCGATCGGCGCCAGCGAAGACAGGTCGGCGCGCACGTCCACAAACTTGCGGCCAGCGGCCTCCACGCGCAATGCCGTCTCGGCGGGCGCTGAGCGGTTGGCACCGACGATATCGCAGCCGGCTGCCGCCAGCGCCGTCGCCATGCCGGCGCCCAGCCCCGTGTTGCAACCGGTGACGATGGCCACCTTGCCGGTCAGGTCGAACAGGCCGGCGCCCTGCTGGTAGGGATTCTCGAGGCGCATGGTGTCAGCGCAGGTCTGCGATGGCGATGTGGTCCATGTCGTGGAACACCTGGTTCTCGCCGACCATGCCCCAGATGAACGTGTAGGCCTGCGTGCCGACGCCGGAGTGGATCGACCAGCTTGGCGAGATCACGGCCTGCTGGTTGTGCACGACGATGTGGCGCGTCTCCTGCGGCTCGCCGAGCATGTGGAAGACGGCCGCGTTGTCCGGCAGGTTGAAGTAGAAATAGACCTCCATGCGGCGCTCGTGCGTGTGGCACGGCATGGTGTTCCACAGGCTGCCGGGCTCGAGCTTGGTCATGCCCATGGAGAGTTGGCACGTCGGCAGCACGTCGGGCACGATGAACTTGTAGATCGTGCGGCGGTTGCTGGTGGCCGGATCGCCGAGCGTTTCGGGCGACGCCTGCGCCAGCGTGATCGTGCGTGTCGGATAGGCCGTGTGGGCCGGCGCGCAGTTGATGTAGAACTTCGCCGGCCGCGCCGCATCGTCGCTGCCGAAGACAAGGTTCTGCCCGCCCTGGCCGATGTAGATCGCCTCTTCATTGCCGACGGCGTGACGCTTGCCCTCCACTTCCACCCAGCCCGGGCCGCCGATGTTGATGGCGCCCAGCTCGCGGCGCTCGAGCAGATGGCTCACGCCCATCGACTTGGCGAGCGACGTCGGCACCTCCACCGGCCGCGTCGCCGGCCATGCACCGCCAACGATGATGCGGTCGATGTGGCTGTACGTGAACTTGAGCCCGTCCCGCTCAAACACCTGCTCCACCAGGAACTGGCGGCGCAAGCCCGCCGTATCGAGCGTTTTTGCGTGTTCGCTGTGAATCCCCTGCCGTACTTCCATGCCGTTTCTCCGTGGGTTGATGCGCCGGCCGGCCGCACGGCCCCGGCTGTCGTGTTCTGGATTGAAGCACAAAACCCATCAATACGGAACGATGATCCGAATTTTTGTTGACGCCAACCACCAGTCACTCGGGCCTATATTTGGCTTCAATTTCAGCACTAGGGTAAACGATCAATCGCAAAAAAGTACAAAAATGGAACATCGTTCCATATCAACTGCTATAGTCAGCCACGAGGTAACACCCCTAACAACCGGGCGCGCAGACGCCCCTGGAGGAGACGTGAAGATCAAGAAGGCGATTGACCGCATTCCGGGCGGGCTGATGCTCGTGCCGCTGCTGCTCGGTGCATGCGTGCACACATTCGCGCCGGATGCGGGCAAGTACTTCGGCTCGTTCACCAACGGCCTGATTGCCGGCACGGTGCCGATCCTGGCGGTGTGGTTCTTCTGCATGGGCGCGACGATCGACCTGCATGCCACGGGCGTGGTGCTGCGCAAATCGGGCACGTTGCTCGTCACCAAGATCGCCGTGGCGTGGCTGGCAACGCTGGTGGCCGCGCAGTTCATTCCGGACGACGGCATCAAGACGGGCATCCTGGCGGGGCTGTCGCTGCTGGCGATCACCACGTCGATGGACATGACCAACGGCGGGCTCTATGCAGCCGTCATGCAGCAATACGGCACCAAGGAGGAGGCAGGCGCCTTCGTGCTGATGTCGGTCGAATCGGGGCCGCTGGTGAGCATGCTGATCCTCGGGGCGACCGGCATTGCCGTGTTCGAGACGCGGCTGTTCGTGGGCGCGGTGCTGCCCTTCCTGATCGGCTTTACGCTCGGCAATCTCGACAGTGAACTGCGCGAGCTGTTCGGCCGCTGCGTGCACCCGCTCATCCCGTTCTTCGGTTTTGCATTGGGCAACGGCATCGACTTGCATGTGATTGCCAAGAGCGGCTTCCCGGGGTTGTTGCTCGGCCTGACGGTGATCGTCGTGACAGGCGTGCCGCTCATCCTGGCCGACAAGTTCATCGCAGGCGGCAATGGGGGCGCCGGGCTGGCGGCTTCGTCCACGGCCGGGGCCGCTGTGGCCAACCCCGCGATCATCGGCGAGATGATCCCCAAGTTCAAACCCATGGTGCCCGCCGCCACCGCGCTCGTGGCCACGGCGTGCCTCGTCACGGCGATCCTGGTGCCGATCCTGACGGCGATGTGGGTGCGGCGCGTGGGCCGGGCTGCGCCGTTGCCCGAGCCGGAGGCCGCGAACCTGCCACCGCATGCGGCGCACCGCGAAGCCCACTTCTGACCACGTCGGCAATGCACGCCACACAAGACCCGAGAGGAGATTCCCCATGCTGCTGCACACGCTCGCACGGCGCACGGCACGCGTTGCCATGACCGCCGCTCTTATTGCAGGCACCGCCGCCGCCCACGCGGCCACCGATGCCGATGCGGTCGCCCAGGCCGTTGAGCGCATGCGCGTGGCGATGGTCGGCAGCGACGGCGCCACGCTCGGCTCGCTCGTGGAAAACGACCTGACCTACGGCCATTCGTCCGGCAAGCTCGAAGACCGCGCGGCCTTCCTCAAGGCCCTGGACGGCACGCACGCATTCCAGTCGATTGCGCTGTCCAACCAGACCGTCAAGGTCGACGGCGACAACGCCTGGGTGCGCCACGTGTTCGACTCCGTCAACAACCTGGCCGACGGCAAGACCAGCACCGCGCACATCGGCGTCCTGCAGGTCTGGAAGAAGCATCCGGACGGGTGGCGCCTGTTCGCCCGCCAAGCCTACCTGCTGCCCAAAGAATGAGCGCCGCCGCTTTCCCGGGCCGACTGGCCGGCAAGACCGCGCTCGTTACCGCCGCCGCGCAGGGCATCGGCCGCGCCTGCGCCGAGCGCTTTGCCCGCGAAGGTGCGCGCGTGATCGCCACCGACATCCGCATCGACGCGCTAAACGATGTGCCCTTCGAAGTACGCCGGCTTGACGTACGGAGCACGCAGCAGGTCAACGCGCTGGCCGCCGAGCTTGGTGCCGTCGACGTGCTATTCAACTGCGCCGGCTTCGTCCACGCGGGCTCGGTGCTCGAATGCGACGAGCAGGCGTGGGATTTCTCGTTCGACCTCAACGTCAAGTCGATGTATCGGACGATTCGCGCGTTCCTGCCTGCCATGCTCGAGCATGGCGGCGGCAGCATCATCAACATGTCATCCGCGGCCTCGAGCATCAAGGGCGTGCCGAACCGCTTTGTGTATGGCGCATCGAAGGCGGCGGTGATCGGGCTGACCAAATCCGTGGCGGCAGACTTTGTGGCGCGCGGCATCCGCTGCAATGCGATCTGCCCCGGCACGGTGGTATCGCCATCGCTCGCCCAGCGCATCGATGAGCAAGCCCGCACGCAAGGCAAACCGCGCGCGGAAGTCGAAGCGGCGTTCGTCGCGCGCCAGCCGATGGGGCGCCTCGGGCAGCCGGAAGAGATTGCCGCGCTGGCGGCGTATCTGGCTTCTGACGAGGCCGCCTTTACGACGGGGCAAGTCCACCTGATCGACGGCGGCTGGTCAAATTGATACCTTGATGCCTTTCCCCCCCAACCGATTTGAGCTTTTCATGAAACTGCTGCGCTTCGGCCCCCAGGGCCAAGAAAAACCCGGCCTGCTCGATGCCACCGGCACTCTCCGTGATCTGTCGGGCATCGTCGACGACATTGCGGGCAACGTGCTGTCGGACGCATCGCTCGCCCGGCTACGCGAGGTGGACCCTGCCACGCTGCCGGCCGTCAGCGGCCAACCCCGCATTGGCCCGTGCGTCGGGCGTGTCGGCAAGTTCATCTGCATCGGGTTGAACTACGCCGACCACGCTGCAGAGTCCGGCCTGCCGGTACCGTCCGAGCCCGTCGTCTTCAACAAATGGACCAGCGCCATCTGCGGCCCGAACGATGACATCGAAATCCCGCGCGGCTCGGTCAAGACCGACTGGGAAGTCGAACTGGGCGTGGTGATCGGCAAGCCCGCCAAGTACATCGACGAAGCCAACGCGCTGGACTACGTGGCCGGCTATTGCATCGTCAACGACATTTCCGAGCGCGAATGGCAGCTCGAGCGCGGCGGCCAGTGGGACAAGGGCAAGGGCTTCGACACGTTCGGCCCGCTTGGGCCGTGGCTGGTCACGCGCGACGAGGTGCCCGACCCGCAGGCGCTGGACCTGTGGCTCGAGGTGGACGGCCACCGCTACCAGAACGGCAACACGCGGACGATGGTGTTTAGCGTGGCGAAGCTGGTCGCGTATCTGAGCCGCTGCATGAGCCTGCAGCCGGGCGACGTCATCTCGACGGGCACGCCGCCGGGCGTGGGGCTGGGCATCAAGCCGAACCCGGTCTATCTCAAGCCCGGGCAGACCATGCGATTGGGCATCGCCGGCCTCGGCGAGCAGTTGCAGCGCACCGTCGCCGCACCGTAAGGATCAGCCGTCCAGCTCGGCAAAGCGCTGCGCGACGAGGTTGCGCAGCCACTGGTTGCCGGCGTCCTGATGAAAGCGCCGGTGCCAGAACACGTTGGTCTGCAGCGCCGGCAGCTTGAGCGGCGGCGCTGCAAATTCCAGCCCGAACGGCGGCGCTGCCCGCTCGGCCAGCTTGCGCGGCACCGTCACCACGAGATCGGTCGTGCTGATGATGTACGGCACCGCCACGAAGTGCGGCACCGAAAAGCGCGCCGATTGTGTGATCCCCGCCTTGTCGAGCAGCGGCCCGATGGCGTTGTACGGGCTGGCCGAGCTCGCCACCACGAGGTGCGATGCGGCGCGAAAGCGTTCGAGCGTCAGTGCCCCATCTGCCAGCGCGTGGCCGCGCCGGAACATCGTCACGTAATCCTGCTGAAACAGCCGGCGCTGGAACACGCTCTCGCCCGACAGGTCATCGAACGCGCCGATGGCCAGGTCGATGGCGCCGGCCTCCATCTCTGCCTTCATGTCGAACCCGCCCGCGCGCACGGTGTGGATGCGCACGCCGGGCGCCTGCTCCGCACAAAGTTGCGCCAGCACCGGCATGAAGTACACCTCGCCGACGTCGCTCATGGCCACGGTGAAGCTGCGCGTGGATGTGGCGGCATCGAAATGTGCGCGCTGGCCGAAGGCACGCTGCAGCGTGTCCAGCGCCATCGCCACCGGTTCGGAGAGTTGCTCGGCAAGTGCGGTCGGCATCATGCCGCGTGGGGTGCGCACGAACAGCTCGTCGTCGAACGTCTGGCGCAGGCGCGCCAGCGCGTTGCTCACCGCCGGCTGCGACAGGCCCAGCCGCTCCGCCACGACAGAAATGCGCTTCTCGCGCAGGATTTCCTGGAACAGCACCAGCAGGTTCAGGTCGACATCCCGCAGGTTCAGCATGGCCTGGCCTTATTATTCAGGTTATCAATGTTATGCATTCTCGCATTGATATTCCAAATTTTCACCGAATCCGGACAATACGGCAGACCCAAGCCAGAACAACAGAGCGGCCAGACGCCGCCGCCACCGGAGACCACCATGCGCCCTGCCCCCGCTGCATCGTCAGCCTCGATCGACCTTGCCCGCCTCATCGACCAGGGCAAGGTCGGCGGCTTCCAGATCCTGCTGCTCGCCATCTGCGGGCTGTGCCTCATCATCGACGGCTTTGACGTGCAGGCCATGGGCTACGTGGCGCCGGCCATCATCAAGGACTGGAACATCACCAAGGCGAGCCTGGGGCCCGTGTTCGGCGCGGGCCTCTTCGGCATGCTGGTCGGCTCGCTGGTGTTCGGCGTGCTGGGCGACCGCTTCGGCCGGCGTCCGGTGCTGATCGTCGCCACGTTCTTTTTTGCCGCCTGCATGCTGGCCACCACGCAGGTGGAAACGGTGCGGGCGCTGCTGGTGCTGCGCTTCATCACCGGCCTGGGCCTGGGCTGCATCATGCCGAATGCGATGGCGCTGGCCGGCGAGTTCAGCCCCGCGCGCACGCGCGTGACGTGGATGATGCTGGTGTCTTGCGGCTTTACCGTGGGCGCGGCGCTGGGCGGCTTCGTGAGCGCGGCGCTGCTGTCGCGCTTCGGGTGGCAGGCGGTGTTCCTGGTGGGCGGCCTCGTGCCGCTCCTCATTGCCGTGATGATGGTGCTGTGGCTGCCCGAATCCCTGCAATACCTGGCGCTCAAGGGCGATCCGCAAACGCGCCATCGACGGCTGGCACGCTGGCTGGGCAAGCTTGATCCGACGCTGCATGTCGATGCGCAAACACAATTCGTGGTGCCGGAAGCACCGGCGCGCGGCATGCCGGTCTCCGCGCTGTTCACGGAAGGCCGCGCCAAGGTCACGCTCGTGCTGTGGGTCATCAACTTCATGAACCTGATCGACCTGTACTTCCTGTCGAACTGGCTGCCCACGCTGATCCGGGATGCCGGCTATCCGACCGACACCTCCGTGCTGGTGGCGACCGCGCTGCAGGTGGGCGGCGTGATCGGCACGTTGACGCTGGGCCGGCTGATCGACCGCCTGGGCTTCGTGCGCGTGCTGGCCGTGTGCTTCCTCGTCGCCTGCGCCACCGTGGCGCTGATCGGCCACGTGGCGGCGGCGCTGCCGATGCTGGTGGCGGTGGTGTTCATTGCCGGCTTCTGCATCGTCGGCGGGCAGCCTGCCGTGAATGCGCTGGCCGCCACGTATTACCCGACCACACTGCGCGCCACCGGCATCGGCTGGAGTCTGGGCGTCGGGCGCATCGGCTCGGTCATCGGCCCGGTCATCGGCGGACAACTGATTGCCATGCAGTGGAGCGGGCCGGCGCTGTTCCAGGCGGCAGCGGTGCCGGCGCTGGTGTCCTTCGGCATGGTGCTGGCGTTGACGCTGGCCGCCAGTGGCACCGACGCCGCCCGCTTTGCCTCAGGTCGCACAACCGGCAAACCCGCCTGATGGCCCGGTAACGACTACGCTTTCCCTGAAGACGCTCCTGACTTTTTCTCCAAGGACTTCACCATGAATATGCTCGCCCCGACGGTCAAGAACGCATTCACCCCCGCGTCGCTGGACCGGCCCGCCTACCAGAGCGGCTTCGGCAACGAGTTCGCCACCGAAGCCCTGCCCGGCGCGCTGCCGCACGGCCAGAACTCCCCCCAGAAGGCGCCGTATGGGCTGTATGCGGAGCAGATTTCCGGCACGGCGTTCACCGCGCCGCGCGCGCACAACCGCCGCTCGTGGCTGTACCGCATCCGGCCGGCCGCCGTGCACCTGCCGTTCGAAGCCGTTGCGCAAGCGCGCCTGCACAGCAACTTCAACGAGGTGCCGCCCTCGCCGAACCAGTTGCGCTGGGATCCGCTGCCCGCACCGGCGCCCGGCACGGACTTCATCGACGGCATCGTCACCTTCGCCGGCAATGGCGGGCCGGACGCACAGACCGGCTGCGGCATCCACCTGTACGCCGCCAACGCCGACATGACCGACCGCTTCTTCTACAACGCCGACGGCGAACTGCTGATCGTGCCGCAGCAAGGCCGCCTGCGCCTGCTGACGGAGATGGGCGTGGTCGATGTCGAACCGCTGGAGATTGTGGTCGTCCCACGCGGCGTGCGCTTCCGCGTCGAACTGCCGGATGGCGACGCGCGCGGCTACATCTGCGAGAACTTCGGCGCGCTCTTCCGCTTGCCCGACCTCGGCGTCATCGGCTCGAACGGCCTGGCCAACCCGCGCGACTTCCTCACCCCGCACGCGTGGTACGAAGACCGCGAGGGCGACTTCGAACTCGTCGCAAAATTCCAGGGCAGCCTGTGGACCGCGAAGATCGGCCACTCGCCGCTGGACGTGGTGGCCTGGCACGGCAACCTCGCGCCGTACAAGTACGACCTGCGCCTGTTCAACACCATCGGCTCGATCAGCTACGACCATCCGGACCCGTCGATCTTCCTGGTGCTGCAGAGCCCCTCCGCCACACCAGGCGTGGACACGATCGACTTCGTGATCTTCCCGCCGCGCTGGCTGGCCGCCGAAAACACGTTCCGCCCGCCCTGGTTCCACCGCAACGTCGCGAGCGAATTCATGGGCCTGATCCAGGGCGTGTACGACGCCAAGGCCGAAGGCTTCGTGCCCGGCGGCGCCAGCCTGCACAACTGCATGAGCGGCCACGGCCCCGACGCCGACACGTTCGAGAAAGCCAGCAACGGCGACACCACCAAGCCGCACAAGGTCGACGCAACGATGGCCTTCATGTTCGAAACGCCAGCCGTGATCCGCCCCACGCGCTTCGCAGCGGAATCCGCGCAACTGCAAGCCAAGTACTTCGAATGCTGGCAAGGCCTGAAAAAGCATTTCGACCCGACCAAGCCCTAAGAACTTCGCCTTGGCGCCAACGCGAGCATCCAGAAGGTGTGGCCGTACCTTGCCCTAGATGGCGCCTTGAATTTTCGTAAGCGGGCGGAAAAAAGAAGGACCGCTGTCTGAGCGCAGCGAGTTTCGGTCCTTCTCCGCCCGGTTACGGAAATTCAAGGAGTCTTTCGCCATCTCGGGCGCGCCTTTCTTTGCTTACTTTCTTTGGCAAGACAAA
>NZ_LWRX01000180.1:0-1860 GCF_001683835.1 Ralstonia sp. RL
CCTGCCAGCAGGCCGGATCGATCGGCTCGTCCTGGCCGGCTCGCCTTTGCCTGACGCACATGCCGATCAGGCGCTCCGGCGCGCCCTTGACGAAAACAAAGGCATGACCGGCGTGATCGTGATGCAGCGTCGCCATGAAGCGGTGCTCGGATTCGAAGGGAATGACATCGATGCGTGGCAGGGAAGCCGCCTCGAAGTGCGCATCCAGCCCGGCCTTCATGGCCAGCGTCAGCAGCGCGCCTTCGGTCGGATCGCCTTCGAGCCGCCATTCACCGTCAGCCTCGCGCAGGATGGCATCGTTGCAGAGCAAGGCGGCACGGGCGATGTCGGCCAGTTCGCCGCCATCGACGCCTTGTCCGGCCATCGAAAAGGCGCCGCGCGGGGCATAGCCGATGCCGGACACCGCGATCTCCCCCTCCGCCGTCGCCAGGCGCTGGACAGTCATTTCGTTCCGGGTCAGGGTACCGGTCTTGTCCGAACAAATGGTCGTCACCGCGCCCAGCGTTTCCACCGCCGGCATGCGGCGGATGATCGCGTTGCGCCCGGCCATGCGCTGCACGCCGATGGCCAGCGTGATGGTCATGATCGCCGGCAGGCCCTCGGGAATCGCCGCCACGGCGAGGCCGACGGCCGCAAGGAACATCTCGCCGGCCGGCTGGCCATGCACCAGCATCCCGAAGACGATGGTGCCGGCGGCCAGCGCCAGGATGCCAGCGGTCAGCCAGCGGCCGAACTGCGCCATCTGCTTGAGGAGCGGCGTATCGACCGTCTCCACCTGGGCCAGCAGGCGGCCGATGCGGCCGATTTCCGTCGTGTCGCCGGTGGCGACGACCACCCCGCGCCCCTGGCCGAAGACGACCAACGTACCGGAATAGGCCATGCCGCTCCGATCGCCGATCGGCGCCTCCGCGGCCACGGCGGCGCCGGATTTCTCGACCGCTTCCGATTCGCCGGTCAGCGCGGCCTCCTCGATGCGCAGGTTGCGTGTTTCGATCAACCGCAGGTCGGCCGGCACCTTGTCACCCGAAGCGAGCACGACGATATCGCCGGGCACCAACTCGCTGGCGTCGACTTCCTGCCGCCGGCCATCGCGCATCACGACGGCACGCAGCGACAGCATGTTGCGGATGGCGTCGAGCGATTTTTCCGCCTTGCCTTCCTGAATGAAGCCGATCAGGGCATTGATGACCACCACGCCGAGAATGACGCCGGTGTCGACCAGATGGCCGAGGGCCGCCGTGACGACGGCGGCGCCCAGCAGCACGTAGATCAGCACGTTGTGAAATTGCAGCAGGAAACGCAGCAGCGGCCCGCGTTTGCGGGGCGGGGTCAGGCGGTTCGGGCCGTGGCTGGCCAGGCGCCGGGCGGCTTCCGCAGCGCTCAGGCCGGCCTCGGTCGTTCCTTGTTCAGCCAGGACGACAGCGGCGGCCCGGGCGTGCCAGAGGGCGTGGGGCATGATGTCTCTCCCTGCTCAGGGGACGAGCAGCACGTTGCAGCCGGCGCGATACAGCAGGTTCTGCGTGACGCTGCCGAGCAGGCGCTCGTCCAGCATCGTGCCGCCATGTTTGCCGATGACAAGCAGGTCGCCGCCGGAACGCTCGATTTCGCGCGGCAGGACGACGGCCGGATAGCCCTGCACGATCCGTTTGCCGAGCGGGGCCGTGCTGCGCAGGGAGCCCATCTGCGCCTGCAGGCGCTGCTCGGCGCGTGCCAGCTCATCACGGCGATAGGCTTCGATATGCTCAAGCGAAACCCCGGCCAAGCGCATGCGCCCCTCGAAAGCCACGGTACTGGCATGCAGCAAGATCTGCCGGGCATCGGGGAACCAGTCGAGCGACAATTGCGCCGCGCGTGTTGCAT
>NZ_LWRX01000168.1:0-18258 GCF_001683835.1 Ralstonia sp. RL
CACGACCTGCGCCAGCGCGATCTTCTGCAGCAGCGATGCCAGGTCCTGCAGCGCACCCGAGAAGCTCAGGCTGCGGCCCGCCATCTCGTCGGCGATGTCAATGAGTGCAGCGCCGTTCTCGTCGGCAAGCGCATCGAGCAGGCGCACCAGATAGCTTTGGTCGATGGCGCCAAGCATGCCTCGCACCGCAGCCTCGCTCACTTCGCCTGCGCTGTACGCGATGGCCTGGTCCGTGAGCGACAGTGCATCTCGCATCGAGCCCTGGGCGGCGGCGGCCAGCAGGCGCAGCGCATTCGGCTCGTGAGCGATCCCCTCTTCACCGAGAATGCGGTCGAGGTGCGACACGATGTGCCCCGGCGGCATCTGCTTGAGGTTGAACTGGAGGCAGCGCGACAGCACCGTCACCGGGATCTTCTGCGGGTCGGTGGTCGCGAGGATGAACTTGACGTGCTCGGGCGGCTCCTCCAGCGTCTTCAGCATCGCGTTGAAGGCGTGGTTGGTGAGCATGTGCACTTCGTCGATCATGTAGACCTTGAAGCGGCCCGCCGTCGGGGCGTAGACCGCACGGTCCAGCAGTTGCGCCATCTCGTCGACGCCGCGGTTGGAGGCGGCGTCCATCTCGATGTAATCGACGAAGCGCCCGGCGTCGATTTCCGTGCATGCACGGCACACGCCGCAGGGCTGTGCGGTAATGCCACCGTGCCCGTCGGCGCCCACGCAGTTCAGCGATTTGGCAAGAATGCGCGACAGCGTGGTCTTACCAACACCGCGCGTGCCCGTGAACAGGTAAGCATGGTGCAGACGCTGCTGTTCGAGCGCATGCGTGAGCGCTTTCACCACGTGTTCCTGACCGACCAGCGTGGTGAAATCGCGAGGGCGCCACTTGCGGGCGAGCACTTGATAACTCATGCGGCGGATTGTAGCAAAGCGGGTTGAATTTCCGACGCGCTGATCGACGGTGAAACATCATGCGCACCGAGCGGATTGCAAGGATATTCGGGTGCGGCCATGCGAGTCGGTTACAATGGCGGTCGGACGGGCCTCCTCGCATGGCGGCGCGGTCAACCTGGTCAGGTCGGGAACGAAGCAGCCACAGCCGTTTTCCGCCAGTGCCGAGGGTCAGGCTCGTCCCCCTTCCCTTTTCCCTTCTGCATCGCCCCTCCCCTTCTTTGGTAGTCCTGTTCGCTTCAGAACAGCGCCCGCTGCGTGCCGTCATCGGCCGACTGCGCAGGCTGGGGCAACGATTCCAGATCGATCCATTCGCCCGCAGCGGTTGCCACGCCGGCGCGTACCGTGCAGCCTGGGTACATCGGCGTGACCGCGGCCACGTACCCACGCAGCTGTTCGGCGTACGCTGCGCGCTCAACGGGCAGCAGGCGCAGCTTGTAATCGACGACGAGGACCTCGTTACCGCGCTGGACCAGGCGGTCGATCCGCAACAGTGCGCCGTCGGGGCCGAACAGCTCGATCTCGTTATGTGCGGCGTCAAAGCGCGCGGGATCGAACACATGGGCCAACGCGTCGGCCGACAGCATGCGGCTCACGGCGTCGGCGGCGCGTGCGGCATCGGTTTGCGTCACGCCGCTCGCACCGAACCAGCGCGCGATGGTGGCGGCGTCCGGGGCACGTTCGGGCCGTCCGTGCCGCGTGAGGCGCTCCAGCACGGCGTGCAGCAATTCACCTTGCGCCACGGCGCCCTGGTCGAAGACAGCGTCCGCGCCTTCGGCCTGCATGCCTGCGCCACCCACGCGCACGGTCACCGTAAGCGGCGCGCGGAAATCGTGGTACGAGACGACTTCACCTTGCGCGGCAGCGGCGGTCTCTGCGACAGCAGCATCCATCATCGGCGCCGGCGATGCCACGCCGGCCGTGGCGAGCAGCGTGTACCAGCTTGCGCTGCCGTCGATGTCGGGCACCTCGCCTTCGTCGACCGACTGCGCGGCGGCGGCATCGCGCTTGTTGGCCACGCCGGAGACGATCAGCCCCTGCCGCGCACGCGTCATGGCCACGTAGAGCAGGTTCCAGTTTTCTCGTGCGGCAAGCGCCTGCTCCGCGGCAAACAGCGGATCACGCGCACGACCCCGCTCGGCGGCCTTGCCGAATGCGGAGAAGTGCGTCGGCGCATCGGCACCGGGGGGCCAGTCGATGAGGATGCCGGTGGTGTCTGCGCGGGTGTCGCTGTGATGGCTGTCGAGCAGCACGACAAACGGCGCCTCCAGCCCCTTCGAGGCATGGACGGTCAGGATCTGCACGGCATCCAGCCCTTCGCTGGCGACTTCGGTGTCGATCGCGTCGGGCGCTTCCGCGGCATCGCCTTGCACGCCTTCATCGGGGCTCTCTTCGTCATCACCCTGGCGGATGGCGCGCAACTCCGCCATGAACTTCGGCAGGCTGGGGTAACGGCCGCCATCCAGGTCCAGGGCGAGCTTCAGGAACGCATCGAGGTTGGCCAGCACCTGGTCGCGGTTGGCGGCTGGGGCGCGCTCGGCATAGCGGCGCTTGAGTTCGCCGGTGTAGACGATGTGATCGAGCAGGTCATGCACGGGCAGCGTGGGCGCGACGGCCAGCCAGCGCGCCAGCATGCGCTGCGCGTGAACCAGCGCAGATGCGGTATCGGGGCGGCCTGCCAGTGTGGTCAGGCGGTCCCACCAGGTCGTGCCCCCCCCGCCTTCACCGGACCCGGCGAGCGCGATGAGGTCATCGTTGGTGACGGCGAAGATGGGGCTGCGCAGGACGTGTGCGAGCGACAGATCCGCCTGCGGCGTCATCAGGAAATCGAGCAGCGCACACAGATCCAGCGCCTCGAGCGTCGCCAGCAAGCCGCCGCGGCGCGGGCTCAGATACGGCACGCCGGCATCGCGGAGCGCGCGTTCGTAATCGGCGAGGTAGCGCTTGCGGCGCACGAGCAACTGGAAATCGCGCCAGCAGACGGCGCGCTCGGTGCCGTTTTCGCGGATACGCTCGCCCGCGTGCAGCGCGCGCAGGCATGCTGCCACCTGGCGGCCCTCTTCATACCGCTGCGAATCGCCGGCCTCTTCGCGCGGTTCGCTCAGGGTGTCGCGCGGTGTGGTGTCGTCGGCCTGCGCGGCCTCGGGTACGGGCACGAGCGGCAGCAACAGCGCCTGGCCGACGGGTGCATCCACGGCGGTGCTTTGCTCGGCGTAGATCGGATAATCGCCGCGCGCGCGCGCCTGCAGAAAGACGGCGTTGACCCACTCGAGCACGGCCGGCGCATTGCGGCGCGTGCGGTTCGTACGCAGAACGGTGGCGCCGAACTCGGCGACAAGCATCTCGCGCGCCGCATCGAACAAGCGCGCATCGGCGCGGCGGAAACGGTAGATGGACTGCTTCGGATCGCCGACCAGGAAGACGCTCGGCCGCATGCCCGTGCCTTCATAACCGCGCAGCCACCCCTGGAGGATGCGCCACTGCATCGGGTTCGTATCCTGAAATTCGTCAAGCAGCAGATGCTTGTAGCGCGCATCGAGCCGCACCTGCAGATAGGCAGCCGTGTCTTCCTGCTGCATCAGGCGAGCGGCTTCCCATTCGAGGTCGGTGAAGTCCATGGCGCGCGCCTGTCGCTTGTAGGCCTGATAGCGGTCGATAAGCGCATCGCCGAGCGTGAACAACGCCGCGTTGACGGCGCGCACGCGGGCCTCCTGCCGGCGCGCCTGCACCACGGCCAGCGCTTCGCACAGCGCGGTGTGCAGCGTGACCAGCGTTTGTGCATGTTCGTCCCCGACGGCCTTGATGAGTGCCTTCGTCGGCTTGCAGGCCCGCGCCTTGCCGGCCTGCGTGTGAAACGCCGCGAACAGCGTATCGAACGCCTGCGCACGAGCCGCTTCATCGGACACGTCGATGCCGCGCGCCGCCGTGACGGCCGACTCGATCGCCACCGCGCGCTTGCCTTCCGCCGCGCCACCCTGCCCCAGCCAGCGCGACACGCGCAGCATGTCGGCCAGCAGCGTTGCGTCCTGCAGCGCTTCGATCAACGGATCGGTCGTCGCATCTTCGCCAAGCAGGTCGTCCAGCGCATCGAGCGGCTGTGCGCCTGCTTGCGTCTTGTAGGCCCACCAATCGCTGCGCTGATGGAACATCGCGTCGAGCAGGCGGCCGGCCTGGAAATCGCCGACGAGGTCGGCAAGCGCCTCATATGCAGCGCGCAGCTCGGCCTGATCTTCTGCGAGGAGGCCGCGCCAGAACGGTGCCCAAGCCTCGCGGCGCAGCCGCCCGGCATCTTCCCGCAGCGACGCGCCCTGCGGCACGCCGGACGATAGCGGCGCACCGCGCAGCAGCGAGCCGAACCAGCCATGGAACGTGTCGATCGCCATGCGCGAAGGCGACTCGAGCACGCGCGCATACAAACAGCGCGCCGTGTCGATCAGCGCCGGTGCCTCGCGCTCGTCGACCGTGCGGGCGATCAGTTCGCGCACCACGCCCGCGTCATCGGCACTGGCGAGTTGGGCGAGGATGTCCAACAGACGCTGGCGCATCTCTTCAGCGGCCTTGCGCGTGAACGTGATGGCCAGAATGTCGGACGGCGCGGCGCCAGCCAGCAGCAGGCGCAGCATGCGTGTGACCAGCAGCCACGTCTTGCCGCTGCCCGCGCATGCTTCGACCACGACGGAGCGCCGCGGGTCGCATGCCGCGCGCGAGAAGTCTTCCGGCGAGACCGGCGACCCGTCGCGTTCGTACGCGTGGTCGCTCATGCCTGCGCCTCCGGTTCACGTGGTGCGCCATCGGTCCAATACCCCTTGCGGCACAACCCTCGCGCCGCACAGTAGCGGCACGCGGATTCATCGCCAAACGCCGGCAGCGGTGCACCAGCCGCCAGCGCAGCCATGTCTTTTTGCATTTGTTCGATCAGCCAGTCGACGATCTGCGTGAAATCCGGCAGCGCAACGTCGCGTTGATCACCACGCGCCTCGCCATCGAGCGAGACCCAGCCGCCTGCCCCGGCGCGGGGCTCGAGCACACCGTAGAACGGCAGCTGGCAATCCTCGAACGGGGCCTTGGCGCGCCGTGTGAGCGCCATGGGCGACTGCGTCTTGTAGTCGAGCACCGCGATGCCATGCTCGTCGTGTACATCGACGCGGTCGATGCGGCCGCGCAGGCGCAGGACACGTTCGCCGGGCAGCGTGGTCGATGTCTCGGCGTCGATCTCGCCCGCCTCAAAGCGCCAGCCGTCGGCTTCGCGCGCAGCCTGCCACGCAAGGTATGACGGCATCACCGCCTGCCAGCGCCGATAGAAGCGCAGCGCGTTGCCGTCTTCGGCCAGCAACGGGCCGAAATGCGCGTCGGTGAGCGCCTGCAGCAGGGCTTGCCGCTCTACGGGGTCGTGCTTCGGCGTCTCGCGCAACTGCTGGTGGAAACGATGGAGGATCGCGTGGAGGATCTCGCCGATATCGCGCTTCTCGAGCTCATCGGACACCTCCTCCAGCTCGCCCAGCCGCAGCATGCGGCCGACGAAGAACTGGTACGGACACCGGCGCAGGCTGTTGTAGGCGGCGGCG
This sequence comes from Ralstonia sp. RL, assembly GCF_001683835.1. Lineage (NCBI taxonomy): Bacteria > Pseudomonadati > Pseudomonadota > Betaproteobacteria > Burkholderiales > Burkholderiaceae > Ralstonia > Ralstonia sp. RL. Next base: position 5,514 of record NZ_LWRX01000168.1, read on the forward strand.
CTCAACGTCGATGGCACGAGCGCGGGCGCCGCGGGTGCGGGCATATCGGTCGGCCGGCTCGACGTCTGCAGGTTGGGCAGGACGACCGGCGTCTCGATCCGTACGCCCGCCACGGCCAGCCGGCGCTGCAGCCGCTCGAGCCAGCCTGACAACCGATTGGGCTCGCCCCGGCTGCCGTGACGCTGCCAGGTCAGCACGACTTCCTCTTGGTTGAGCAGCACCTCGGCCAAATCGCGCGCTTGCTGCGCAAAACGCTGTGCGCGGTCAGGCAGGCCAAGTTCGCGGCGCACGTCGTTGGAGAAGAACAGCCACTCGGGCTGCGCAGACGGCAACTGGGCGTCGTCACAGCCGACCACGACCACGCCGTCGAAGCGCCGCATCCGCGCGCCGTTGAGCGGCAGGATGACCACGCGGCGATCGGCCGGCGGCGCCGGCTCGCTGAAGACGGCCGATTCCAGCAGCATCGACAGCAGCGAGCGCCACTCGGCGAGCGAGAAGCGCGCCCCCGCATCGGCACTGCCATGCACCGACATGCGCAGACGGTCCACCCAGTCGAGCAGCTGACGGCCCGCGTCGTCGTTCTGCAGGCCGATGCGCATGTGCAGGCGGTCGAGCGTACCGGCCAGCAACGTTACCCAGGCGTCGAGCGTGGCGTTGCCGGCCCGGCGCCACAGCGCCGCCTCGTCCGCCAACAGGCCGAGGCGGTCAGCGAGGCGGCTCGGCTGCGCGGCGCCAGAAGCGGCGTCGGCATCCTGAGCGTCGCGATCTGCCACCAGCCGACGCAAGCGCCCCCAGCCGCCCGTGACGTTGTGGCGGCGGACGCGGCGCTCCAGTTCCGCCACCCATGCCGGCGTACCGGTGCCGGCCTGCGTATCGCGCAGGCAGAACGGACTCTTGACGAAATCGAGCAACGCTGCGGTATCGCCATCGCCCTGCACCACATCGATCCAGCGCATCAGCGCGGCGGCCGCACGCGTGGTGGAGAGCTTCCAGCCGGTCTCATCCCGCACCGGCACGTTCACGCGAGCGAGCAGCGCCCGCACGCGCCGCGCGACGATGCGGTCCTGCGCCACCAGCGCGAGCGAGCGTCGTCCGGCATTCAGCCACGCGACGAGCGTATGCGCCGCAAAGGCGGCCTCGTCTTCAAACCGTGCGGCCCCTGCGATGTGCACGGCGGGTGCGCCAAGCGCGTCATCGGCGTCGTCATCCTCGTGGTGGCCCGGTGTGGCGCATTCGGGCCAGGCATGGAGCAGCAGATGGCGGAAATCGGCATGCGTGGCGGGCGCGGAGGCAGACTGCGCCTGCCCTGCATGCCAGTCATACCCGACGACCAGCACCGGCACGCGTTCAGCGGCACGCTGCAGAAAATCGAACTCGACGGTGTCCGGGTCGGTCGGGCTCATCCACACGATCGGGCCGCGCAACTCGGCAAGCAGGCGCCGCATGGCGCGCAGCCGCATGGGGATCGGATCGGCGGCGCTGGAAAGCAGCCGCCAGAACGTCAGGACGATGCGCGATTCGGTGCCAAGAAACCGCTCCGACAACTGCGCATAGGTACGCTCCAGCGCCTGGGCCAGCACGGCTTCGAGTTCATCGGAGCGGCCCTGCGCGTCGCCATGCGTGGCATCGAGGTTCAGCCAGCGCTGTGAGAGTTCATCGGAGACGGTCACCAGCACCTGCGCCACGCCCCAAAGTGCCGCATCGTCCTGCGCACCGAGCGCTTCGCGCAGCCACGCCTGGGTCTTCAGTGCCTGCTGCACCGCCAGCAGCCGCGAGAGCGGCGCACGTGCGGCGGGCGCATCGGGCTCGGGCGGCAAATCGAGCAGCCAATGCCCCAGCGTCACAATGCGCGGCAGCAGCCGCGGCGTGCCCGAAGCCTGGGCGCTCGCGTGCAGCGCATTGCGCACGCCAGGAATCTGCGCTGCCGTCGGCACGACAACGGTGGCCTGCCCCGACGGCGCCGCAGAAGACTGCGCATGCGCATCCAGGAAGCGCCATGCCGCGTCGGCGGCACGCGAAAGGAATGCTGGGCCTGGCGCGAAAGCAAGCGTCTGCATGCGGCGTCGATCAAGTGGCGAGAAAGGAAACGCAGCCCGTGGCCTTCAACCTGCGGCTATTGGCGCGATAGACACAATCAACGATTGAAAATGGGCGCGCCGGTACTATATCAGCAGCATCCGCGCGGGCAGTGGCGCCAATGCACGCCGGCTCGCGTAATCGTGTAATGTATGGGTTCGGCGCACGTCGCCAGCTTTTACGAAATAACAGAGGTTCCCGCCATGAGCGAACAGATCAAGTATGTGAGCGACGCGTCTTTCGAGGCCGACGTGCTCAAGTCCGATAAACCCGTGCTGGTCGACTTCTGGGCCGAATGGTGCGGCCCCTGCAAGATGATCGCCCCGATCCTCGACGAAGTCGCCAAGGACTACGGCGACAAGATCCAGATCGCCAAGATCAACGTCGACGACAACCAGCAGGTTCCGGCCAAGTTCGGCATTCGCGGTATCCCGACGCTGATCCTGTTCAAGAACGGCGCCGTGGCCGCCCAGAAGGTGGGCGCGCTGTCGAAGTCGCAGTTGACCGCTTTCCTGGACAGCCACGTCTAAGCCTTCGGGCTCCGAGGCGGCGCGCAGTCTCTGAGCCGCCTCCGCACACGCTGGCGCGCTTTCGCCTGGAAGCCCGCCAGCGTTGTGCTAAGATTGCAGCCAATCTGTTTCCCCGAGCGTTCGCTCGACCTTTTTCCCCCTCCCCGCGTTTTCCCGTTTCGCCGCCCGTTCGGGCCATTCCCATTCTTTCGTCTATGCATCTGACAGAACTGAAATCCCTGCACGTGTCCCAATTGCTGGAAATGGCGGGACAGCTGGAGATCGACAACGCGCAGCGCATGCGCAAACAGGAATTGATGTTTGCCATCCTGAAGAAGAAGGCGAAACAGGGCGAAACGATCTTCGGCGACGGCACGCTCGAGGTGCTGCCCGACGGCTTCGGTTTTCTGCGTTCGCCCGAGACTTCGTACCTGGCCAGCACGGACGACATCTACATCAGCCCGTCGCAGATCCGCCGCTTCAACCTGCACACCGGCGACACGATCGAAGGCGAAGTCCGCACCCCGAAGGATGGCGAGCGCTACTTCGCGCTGGTGAAGGTCGACAAGGTCAACGGCCAGCCCCCGGAAGCGGTGAAGAACCGCATCATGTTCGAGAACCTGACGCCGCTGCACCCGAACAAGCCGCTCACGCTCGAACGCGACATCAAGGCCGAAGAGAACATCACCGGCCGCATCATCGATATGATTGCCCCGATCGGCCGGGGCCAGCGCGCGCTGCTGGTCGCCAGCCCGAAGTCGGGCAAGACCGTGATGCTGCAGCACATTGCGCACGCCATTACGGCCAACCATCCGGAAGCAGAACTGTTCGTGCTGCTGATCGACGAGCGTCCGGAAGAAGTGACCGAAATGCAGCGCACCGTGCGCGGCGAGGTGGTGGCCTCTACGTTCGACGAGCCGGCCGTGCGTCACGTGCAGGTGGCCGAAATGGTCATCGAAAAAGCCAAGCGCCTGGTAGAGCTGAAGAAGGACGTGGTGATCGTGCTGGACTCGATCACGCGCCTGGCCCGCGCCTACAACACCGTGGTGCCCACCTCGGGCAAGGTGCTGACCGGCGGTGTGGATGCCAACGCGCTGCAGCGCCCGAAGCGTTTCTTCGGTGCCGCACGCAACCTGGAAGAAGGCGGTTCGCTGACCATCATCGGTACGGCGCTCATCGAAACCGGCAGCCGCATGGACGACGTGATCTATGAAGAGTTCAAGGGCACCGGCAACATGGAAGTGCACCTGGAGCGCCGCCTGGCCGAGAAGCGTGTCTACCCGGCCATCAACCTGAACAAGTCCGGCACGCGCCGCGAGGAACTGCTCATCAAGCCGGACATCCTCCAGAAGGTGTGGATCCTGCGCAAGTTCATCCACGACATGGATGAAGTCGAGGCGATGGAATTCCTGCTCGACAAGCTCAAGTCGACCAAGAACAACGCCGAGTTCTTCGACATGATGCGACGCGGCGGCTGATCCTCCGCCCGCATGACGAAAAAACGCGCCTCCCGGGGTGCGTTTTTTTTGGCGGCGTCACCCGTGCTCGCCTCCTGGGGGAACCCTTCCGGGCCATTTGCGCACGCCGATAGTTCATTCGCATTACGAGACGCGGGCGCAAGCGTTTGCGTTCATCGTCCTTAAACGTCATCGCCAAAGCGAAACCCCGCAACCATACTGCAAGCCTGGCCCGGCCGAGCCGCCGGTCAGGATGAAGTCACCACGAAAAATCGAACGGGGGAAACCATGCGCAATGAGTCGCTGGAATGTACTGCTGCGTGCCGAACCGTCGTGGTGGCGTCACGCGCAGGGTTGGGGGAGATTGACGAGACGATCCTGGGCGCCGACTGGCGTGTGCGGCGCGTCACGTCGGTGCGCGAACTGGGCTGTGCGATCCGCGATGGCGGCCCCAAGGCCGGACTGGTCGATTTTGGCAGCAGCTTCTCGGCCGCCGAGTTGGACCTGCTGGAGCGCTGCATGCAGGTGCCGCAAGTCGGCTGGGTCGCGGCCCTGCCCCAGGCCATGCTGAGCCATGAACGCGTGCGCAGGCTGGTGCGCGACTATTGCGTCGACTACGTGCAGATGCCGTTGCGCACGGACGAGGTTGCGTACTCGTTGCGTCATGCGTGGGGCATGGCGGCGCTGGCTCAGGACGTCGCGCCGGCACCGAAACCGACTCACGCGCGCATGCTCGGAGAGTGTCCTGCCATGCATAACTTGTTCCGCGCCATCCGCAAGGTTGCGCAGAACAGTGCGCCGGCCTTCATCGCGGGCGAGTCGGGCACCGGCAAGGAACTGACCGCACAGGCCATTCATGAAGCGTCGGCGCGTGCCAGCGGACCGTTCATCGCCATCAATTGCGGCGCGATCCCACCGCACCTCATCCAGTCCGAGCTGTTCGGCTACGAGAAAGGCGCGTTCACGGGCGCGCACCAGCGCCACATCGGCTGGGTCGAGCATGCCAATGGCGGCACGCTGTTCCTCGATGAAATCGGCGACCTGCCGCTGGAGAGCCAGGTCAGCCTGCTTCGCTTCCTGCAGCAAGGCACGATTACGCGGCTGGGCGGACATCAGGCCATTCCGCTGGATATCCGCATCATCTCGGCTACGCACGTGGACCTGGAGGCCGCACAGCACCATGGTGGCTTTCGCACCGACCTGTTCCATCGGCTGTGCGTGCTGACGCTGTCGGTCCCGCCGCTGCGCGAGCGCGGCAGCGACATCGTCCTGCTTGCCGAGCACATCCTTGCCCAGCACGCGAGCGAGGCTTCGCATCGCATCCGCGGGTTCACCCCGTGCGCGCTGCACGCGATGATGCACTACCCGTGGCCCGGCAACGTGCGCGAACTGATCAACCGTGTCCGGCGCGCACTGGTGATGACCGATAACCGCAAGATCTCGGCCGCCGATCTTCACCTGGAGGGCTACGCCTCGGTGTCGGGCCAGACGCTGGAAGAGGCACGCGAAGGCGCCGAATCGGATGCCATCCGTACCGCCATCGCCCGCAACGGCTTTCACATGGGCATGACGGCGCGCGAATTGGCGGTCTCGCGCGTGACGCTGTATCGGCTGATGCAGAAGCACGGCATCCGCGCCGAACATCCGCTCCATCCGGCCTGAGCGGCTCCGCCCACGAAGCGGCGGCGACGCCTGCGCCGGGGGGAATCCGGTTGTTGGCCGAATGCATCCTGCTTCCAGAATCGCCATGAAAAAAAAAAGTGCCCGCCGGGGGACGGAGCACGAAACGGTTGCGTGGCCCGCCCACGCACCGGCGGGCTCCACGTTGCGGCAGTGTCACATGGACGACACGACGCGGCAGCAGGCCGGCCCGCGGCATGCCGCGGAGCCTTGTATGGGCGCGGGCGGTGCCCATACCCCACCTCCGAGGGGGTTGCGCCCGATTCCCTGGCGTTGGATTGTTAAGCCACGCATGCGAGGTACTCGGTTCGCCGTCCGGCAGCACAGGCACGACAGAACCGGGGGATGGATCGAATGCGCGGGTGGGAAGAAGATCGATGGCGGCTTGCACCGGCAACGTATCGGTGAAAACGCCTCGCCAGGCGACCAGCAGCGCGGCGGTACGCTGCACCAAGGCGCCTTCTACTACGAGCGCACGCGTCACGGCGACCACGGCCGCAAGATTTGCGACCAGTCCGGTCTCCTCGGTCATCCACCTGAACGGCAAACGCCGAGCACTGCGCTGCGCGATTGCTGGCATGGCTCGCTCCTCCCCGGAGAACAGAGAGCGACATCCGTGCCATGACGTTTAACGCCTTGTTTTTACGGGATATTCAGCACGCGGAAGATCGCTTGCCCCATCGCCCCTGCGGGATGTTGTGTCATGGCTGAAACCGCCACCGCAGCAAGAGTGCCGCGACGGGCCGTTCTCCACGTCGAACGGATTGCGCGCCCTGGCAAATACCCCACAACCGTTGCCAGGGCACGCTCACGAGGGTCCCGAGACATGGCCGTGGCAACTGTCATTTTTGACATACGCCACTAAAATGATTCGGAACGGGGGTCTGCTCTGGTCTGTTTCTCGCCTGGAGCGACAAGGATGTTCGCAAGATCGGTAACAGGTCGAGAACAACGATGAACACTGTTTTGATCGAAGCCCATCCGTTGGTGCGTACGGGCATTGCGCACCTGCTACGGACGCTCAAGGGCGTCACTGGCGTCACCATCGTCGAACCCGACGAAGGGATGTTTGACGCCATCGAAGCCAATGCCGACGCGGGTCTTCTGGTCATCGGGCTGCCGCTTCCACAGCTGGACGAACTCTCCGCCATCGGCGAGATCATGCACCGGCCCCATGCGCGCCACGTGGTCGTGCTGGCGGAATCCGAATCCCCCGACATCATCCGCACGCTCATGCAGATGGGCCTGTCGGGCTACACGCTCAAGCACTCGCCGGGCGAAGTCATCGCGGCTTCGCTCGAACTGGTGCTCGTGGGCGGGCAATACATCCCGGCCAGCGCCCTGCTGCCGGAGTCCCGCCTCGACGGCGCACCCAACCCGGCGCTGGCGGGTGATCCCCAGACCGACCCCAAGCTGCTTGGCATCACACCGCGCCAGTATGAAATCCTGGTGCTGCTCTCGCGCGGGCACCCGGTCAAGACGATCAGCCGCATGCTGAACATCTCCGAAGCCACCGCCAAGGCGCATATCAGCACGCTGTACCGGCGCCTGAAGGTGCGCAGCCGTACCGAAGCCGTGTACGTCGCAAACCAGCGCGGCGCGCGGCTGCTGTCGGTAGCCTGATCCTTCCAGAAACACGAAAGCTCGCGCCGATATACTGGTCGCATGCTTTCGTCGGTCTTACGCTGGTTTTCTAGCCGCACACGCTCGCGGCGCCTGGCGCGTTATGCCATTTCAGACGCGCTGTGGTCGCGCACGCTCGCGGGGCTCCCATTCCTGCTGAACTGGCCGCAGGCCGACCTCCTCCGCCTGCGCGAGACCGCCACGCTGTTCATCGCCGAGAAGGAATTCACGACCACGCACGGCTTGCCGCTCACCGACGAGATGGTCATCAGCATTGCCGTGCAGGCCAGCGTGCCGGTACTGGAACTCGGCATCGCGTGGTACCGCGGGTGGCACGGCATCGTCATCTACCCAGGTGAATTCGTCATCCGCAAAGAGGTTATGGATGAAGACGGCGTCGTGCACGACGTACGCGAGGAGGCTTCCGGAGAGGCATGGGAGCACGGGCCCGTCATCCTGTCGTGGGAGGACATCGAACTCGGCGGCGCGTCCCCCGAGCCCGGTGCCCAGCCGTACAACGTGGTCGTGCACGAATTCGCGCACAAGCTCGATATGCTCAATGGCGAATCCGATGGCATCCCCGCGTTCTCATCGCGCTTGCATGCCGACGTCGATCGCGAGCCATGGGCCGACGCACTCTACGCCGAGTACGATGCGTTCGCCGATCGGTGCGGGCAGGTTCCGCAGCGCCGGTGGGATACCGATCCGATCCTCTCGCTGCTCGATCCGTACGGCGCGCAGCATCCCGCGGAGTTCTTTGCGGTGGCGTCCGAAGTGTTCTTCGTCGAACCGGTGGCCTTGCTCGAGACACTGCCATCGCTGTATGCGCTGCTGCAGGCGTTCTACCTGCAGGATCCGGCACGGCGCGTGCTGCATGCCGGACAACGCCAGGAGGGGTTCTTGCCGTGACGATCCGCCAAGCGCTTCACACGCTTCTGCTCGGTTGCTGCTTCATTGCAGTCCCGAGCTGGGGGCAAGGAACGGCTCCCGTCGTTCTTGGCGTGACCGCGCAGCTGGACGGACAGTCGGAAACGCAGCGCGTCACGCTGCCCGCGGATACGTCCACCGGGCAGCACGTCGCACTTCTCGAGCACACCCAATCGTTCGACGTGGGCGGCTCCATGCCGCGTGCCCAGTGGGAGGAGCGCTTCGCGGCCGGCCTGCCCGATGACACCATTACGCTCGGCTGCGACGCCACGGTCTGCCAGTTCATGCGCCATCGCTGGGCCAAGACCGGCGTCGACGTGAGCCTGCGGCCCATGGCCGCGTCGGGCGACTTCCAGCCCCTGTCGATCGGCGTGACGCTGCATCGCTTCCGCCCGTCGCCCGATGCGGAATCCCCCGCCCAGGTGGACACCTGGACGCGCAACCTCGACACCTCGTTGCGTGTGGGCGACATGCGGACCATCGATCTGGACGGCCGCGGCGTCCTGACCATCGAGCGCCTGGCCGCGCCCTGACGGCGCCCGCGCGGAAATATGCGCATAACGTCACTGCAAGGCGTCGGGAAACGGCGGATTTTATGGCCGGCGCGTTGCCCAAGCCTTTGTTTCTCTGGCATAATCGCCGTTTCTCCACCCGGCAAGTGATTCGACGGCTGGCCGCTCGACGCTCCTCGCAATTGAGCGCCTGAAGCGCGCCGCGAATTGGCTACCTCAACCCCAGGGCCCATCATGAAAGAAGGCATTCACCCGAATTACCGCGAAGTCGTGTTCCAGGACATGTCCAGCGACTTCAAGTTCATCACGCGCTCGACCATCCAGACCAAGGAAACGATCACGCTGGACGGCAAGGAATACCCGCTGGCCAAGATCGAAGTCTCGTCCGAATCGCACCCGTTCTACACGGGCCAGCAAAAAGTTCTGGACACGGCCGGCCGCGTCGAAAAGTTCCGCCAGAAGTTCGGCAGCAAGGCAGGCAAGGCCGCCAAGTAATGCCGGTGCCGGAGACGGCTCACTGCATGACTCGTCTCCCTGGTCCGAAAAAGGCAGCTCCGGCTGCCTTTTTTGTTTCTTGGCACAATGTCGGGTTTTTGCGCCCGACCCTCTCTCGATCGGCACCCTGTTGTGCAACCGCGGCCGGGTCCGCCCGGTCTGACACCCGATGAACACCACCCGCGTCTCGCGCATCCGCCTGACTGCCGCCGCCACCCGCGAACTGCCGCGCTGGCTGCTGCTCGCCATCTGCGTGATCTACGGTTTGTCCGGACTTTTCTCGCGCGACCCGTGGAAGAACGAAGACGCCGCGGGCTTCGGCGCGATGTGGACACTGGCCACCGGCAACGCCCAGGACTGGCTGATGCCGAACATCGTCGGGCGCCCGGTCGTGCAGGCCGGACCACTGGTGTTCTGGATCGGCGGCGCGTTCATCCGCCTGTTTGGGCAATGGCTGGGCCCAGCCGATGCCTCGCGCCTGGCCACCGCGCTTTTCTTTTTCGTCACCTGCGCCTGCATCTGGTATGGCGCCTATCTGCTGGGCCGCCGCGCAGAAGTCCAACCATTCGAATTCGTGTTCGGTGGTCAGCCCAACACCCGGGACTACGGCCGGACGCTGGCCGACGGCGCACTACTGATCTTCCTGGCCTGCGTCGGTCTGGCGCAGCGGGGCCATGAAACCACCCCGCTGGTCGGCGCGCTGTGCTTCGTCGCGGTTGCCATCTACGGGCTGATCCGCGCGCTGGACAAGCCGCTGTACGGCAGCGTGCTGTACGGCATTGGCGTCGGCTGCCTGTCGCTCGCGGGCGGGCCCCTCCTGCCGCTGACCATCACGATCGCCGTGCTGATCACCGCGCATGCCACACGGGCGCTGCCGCTGAGGCCACTGCTGACCGTGGCGCTTCCCATTTCCATGGTGCTTGGGCTGTCGTGGCCAGCATTGGCCTACCTGCTGGCAAGCAACCCGAATGACGCCGTCAGCTTCGTCCGCGACTGGGCGCGCTTTGACCGCCATCAGTATGCGGGGCCGACCGGCCACTCGCTCGGCTTTATCGCGCGCAACCTGCCGCTGTTCGCGTGGCCGGTGTGGCCACTGGCCGCGTGGGCGTGGAAGAGCTGGGGCGGCATGCGGACCGCGCCGCATATCGCCCTGCCGCTGGCCGTCCTGGCGCCGCAGATCGTGCTGCTGCTCATGCAGCCGCAACCCGGCGACGACGCCTTTCTGCTGCTGATTCCGCCCATGGCGATCATGGCCACGTTTGCGCTCCCCACGCTCAAGCGCGCCGCGATCAGCGCCATCGACTGGTTTGCCCTGCTCGCCTTCACCATCCTGGGCGGCACCGTATGGCTGCTGTGGATCGCCAAGATGACGGGCTTCCCGCCGCAGCTTGCGCGCAACGTGTACCGCATCGTGCCGGGCTACCGCCCCGAGTTCAGCTGGACGGCCCTGGCGTGCGCACTGCTGGTGACCGCCGCGTGGGTACTCATCGTCGTCTGGCGGACCTCGCGCGCGCCCAAGGCCATCTGGCGCGCGGTCGTGATCTCGGCGGCCGGCACCACGCTGATGTGGGTGCTGATGATGACGCTGTGGCTGCCCACCATCAATTACGCCAAGACTTACCGCGACGTTGCACAGTCGGCCGCGCTGGCGCTGCCGCAAACCTACACATGCGTGCAACCGATCCGCATGGGCGACGCACAGCTCGCCTCGTTCGCCTACTTTGGCCATATCCGCTTTGGCAACCCCGAGGACAACTGCGACATCCTCCTGCGCCATGATCCGTACGACTACGGCGCGCCGGCGAGCATCTCCAATTACGAATGGCGGCTCATCTGGGAAGGCCGCCGCCCGGCCGACCGCGACGAGCACTTCCGCATGTACCGTCTGACCGAGGCCGCGGCCGCCACACATCCGCCACCCGCGCCGGCCACGCGCCGTCGCAAGCTGCGCCAATAACGTTCCGATGTTCTTTGCCGATGTCCGTCGCATCGTCGCGCTCGCCTGGCCGGTGCTGATCGGCCAACTGGCCGTGATCGCCTTCGGCGTGCTCGACACGGCCATGGCCGGGCGCGCATCGGCCGCGGACCTTGCGGCGATCGGGCTGGGCGGGTCGATCTACGTCACGGTCTACATCAGCCTGATGGGCGTGCTGCAAGCCCTGTCCCCCATCGCGGGGCAACTGTATGGCGCCCGCAAGCACGGAGAGATCGGCGAGGAAGTCCGCCAGGCCGCCTGGCTCGGGCTGGCCCTCTCAGCCGTCGGCATGCTGATCCTCTGGTTTCCCGCCCCGCTGCTGCATCTGGCGGACGCAACACCGGAGCTGGCCGAGAAAGCGACCGCCTACCTCCGCTACGAGGCGCTGGCGCTGCCGGCGGCGCTCGGCTTTCGCATTTACTCGGCGCTGAACAATGCCCTGTCGCGGCCGGTCATGGTGACGGTGCTGCAGTTGGCGGGGCTTGTGCTCAAGTTTCCGCTCAATGCGGTGTTCCTCTACGGTGGCCTCGGGCTACCGGCGATGGGCGGCCCCGGTTGCGCGCTCGCCTCGATGATCATCAGCTGGTTGTGGTTCATCGCCGCAGCGGTCATCCTGATACGCAATCCAGCGTACGCGCCGTTCTCGATCTTCACGCAGTACTCGCCGCCAAACCGCGCGCGGCTGTGGGCGCTGATCCGACTCGGTGTGCCGATGGGGCTCACCTACCTGATCGAGATCACGTCGTTCACCCTGATGGCGATCTTCATTGCACGGCTGGGTACCGTAGTCCTGGCCGGACACCAGATCGCGGCCAACCTCGGCGCGGTGGCATACATGGTGCCGCTGTCCCTGTCGATCGCCACATCGACGCTGGCCGCGCAATCGATTGGCGCACGGGATCGAGGGGTAGCGCGACGCATCTCATTGAACGGCATCAAGCTGGCCGTGCTCTGTGCAGCCCTCGTTGGTGTGGCGGTGCTCGTCCTGCGCTGGGAGCTCGTCGGGCTCTACACGCGCGACGCAGCCGTCCTCGCGATCGCGGTGCCGCTACTGCCCTTCATTGCGTTCTATCAGATGTTCGACGCGCTGCAGGTGATGGCCGCGTTCATCCTGCGCGCCTACAAGATCGCGCTGATCCCGACACTGATCTATGCGCTCTCGCTGTGGGGCGTCGGCCTGGGCGGCGGGTACGTGCTGGGCTTCGGGCTGCTGGGCGATGCGGCTGCCCAGTTGCAGGGCGCTGCGGGCTTCTGGGCTGCCAACGGATTGAGCTTGATGGTTGCCGGCGCCCTGCTTGTCGGCTATTTCAACCACGTCAGCCGCATCCACGATTAATGCGGCGCCTTTAATCGCGCTTTAAAACTCCAGGGACACTTCTGGGACATTGCGCGGAAGTGAAGCGCAAAAGAAAAAACCCGCTGCAAGCAGCGGGTTTTGATTTGGCGGAGTGGACGGGACTCGAACCCGCGACCCCCGGCGTGACAGGCCGG
>NZ_LWRX01000011.1:0-8698 GCF_001683835.1 Ralstonia sp. RL
CACCGGCTGCGGCGCGCCGTCGGCCGTGCCTTCGGCCAGCAGGGGCGCGGCCTGCCATTGATGCGCGGCGAAGCGCTGGAACACGGCGTCGAGGTCGCGCAGCGTGTTTTCGTTGCTCAGGTCCACGCCCGCCGAATTGTCGCGCTCGCCGCCGAACAGCTTGACCGGCAGCGCGATGTTCGGATGCGGCTCGCCGCCGAGCTTTTGCGCGGTCGCCAGCGGGTCGGCGATCAGGCTTTCGACCGGGATGTTCTCGTCGACGATCTGGTTGACGAAGGACGAGTTCGCGCCGTTTTCCAGCAGACGCCGCACGAGATAGGCCAACAGCGTCTCGTGCGAGCCGACCGGCGCGTAGATGCGGCAGGCCTTGCCGAGGTTTTCCTCGCCCACCACCTGGTCGTACAGCGTTTCTCCCATGCCGTGCAGGCACTGGAATTCATAGTCCTTCACGCCCTGTTCCTGCGCCCACACGTAGATCGACGACAGCGTGTGCGCGTTGTGGGTGGCGAACTGCGGATAGATCACGTCGGCGTTGGCCAGCAGCTTCTGCGCGCACACGAGATACGACACGTCGGTGTACACCTTGCGCGTGTAGACCGGATAGCCCGGCATGCCGTCCACCTGCGCGCGCTTGATCTCGGCATCCCAGTAGGCGCCCTTCACCAGGCGCACCATGAACCTGCGCTTGCTGCGGCGCGCCAGGTCGGCCAGGTAGTCGATCACGAACGGGCAGCGCTTCTGATAGGCCTGCACCACGAAGCCGATGCCGTCGAAGCCGGCCAGGTCCGGATCGAACGCGAGCGCCTCCATCAGGTCGAGCGACAGTTCCAGGCGGTCGGCCTCTTCGGCGTCGATGTTCAGGCCGATGTTGTACTGCTTGGCCAGCAGCAGCAGCTTCTTCAGGCTCGGCAGCAGTTCGTTCATGGTGCGCGCGCGCTGCGCGCGCGAATAGCGCGGATGCAGGGCGGAGAGCTTGACCGAGATGCCGGGGCCGTCCTTGATGCCGCGCCCGTTGGAGGCGCGGCCGATCGCATGGATCGCCTCTTCATAGGCGCGATAGTATTTCGCCGCGTCTTGCGCGGTCAGCGCCGCCTCGCCCAGCATGTCGTACGAATAGCGGTAGCCGCGCGCCTCGTTGTCGCGGCTGTTGGCCAGCGCTTCCTCGATGGTCTGGCCCGTGACGAACTGGTTGCCCAGCATGCGCATGGCCAGATCCACCCCTTTTCGGATCAGCGGCTCGCCGCCCTTGGCGATCAGGCGGGTCAGCGCCGAGCCGAGCCCCTGCTCGCTGCTGGTGCCGACCAGTTTGCCGGTGATGAGCAGGCCCCAGGTCGCGGCGTTGACGAACAGCGAAGGCGATTCGCCCAGGTGGCGCTTCCAGTCGCCCTTGCTGATCTTGTCGGCGATCAGGCGGTCGGCGGTCTGGTGGTCGGGAATGCGCAACAGCGCCTCGGCCAGGCACATCAGCGCCACGCCTTCTTCCGACGACAGCGAGAATTCATGCATCAGCGCGTCGACGCCGGACGCGCGCGTGCGCTTGGCGCGCACGGTCTGCACCAGGTCGGCAGCCAGCGCCTGGATGCGGCTGTGCGCGATGGCGTTGTCGCGCGCCTGCGACAACAGCCACTGCACCGCTTCGCGTTCGTCGCGCCGGTAGGCGGCCGTGATCGCGGCGCGCAGCGGCGTGGCATTTTGCAGCACTTCGTCGTGCAAAGCGGCAAATGGAACGATGGAAGAGGTAACTTCACGGGAAGCAATCAACATGGGAAATCCGTCATCAAAAAATGATGATTCGATTGTAGTGAGGAATCGTATGGATTAATTCTGGTAATCGGAGTGCGTATCGAAATTTTGTATTTTGTGGGACAATCTTGCCGAACAAAATTTTTACGATGGGCGCACTATGCTCGACAAGATCAGCAAGAAAATCCTTTCTGAACTGCAGAACGACGGCCGCATCAGCAATGTGGAGCTGGCCTCGCGCGTGAACCTGTCGCCGGCGGCCTGCCTGGAGCGCGTGCGCAAGCTGCAGGAAGCGGGCTACATCCTCGGCTATACCGCGCAGCTCAATCCGCAATTGCTCGACGTGTCGCTCTTGGTGTTCATCGAGGTGGTGCTGGACCGCACCACGCCGGAGGTGTTCGAGGCGTTCAAGCGCAGCGTGCAGGTGATCCCGGAGGTGCAGGAATGCCACATGGTGGCCGGCGGCTTCGACTACCTGGTGAAGGCGCGCGTGAAGGACATGAATGCGTACCGCGAATTCCTCGGCAAGTCGCTGCTGCAATTGAAGGGCGTGCGCGAGACGCACACCTATGCGGTGATGGAGGAGGTCAAGAACACGACCAAGCTGCCGATCAGGTAGCCGCACCGCCGATCCGACACGACGGGCCCGACACAAAAAAACCGGCGCAACGCCGGTTTTTTTGTGGGCCGCCGCCAAGCGTCAGTCGTCCACGCGCACCTGCAGGAAGCCGTCCTTGCCCGGGAACCTGGTGCCGACCAGCGTGGACGGCAGCGTCACGCCGAGCGCATGCGCGCGCTCCGGATCGAGCAGCACGGTCGGTTTTTCCTGCCGCAGGATCGGCAGCACATCCGGCTTGACGCGCCGCTTGAGGATCTTGACCGCCTGGGTGCCGGCCAGGCTGCCGACGGCGCGGAAGTCGGCGCCGACATAGAGCACCGCGCCCGGCACGCGCACCATCGCAAACGAGACGATCGGAAGCTTGTGCTCGGCGCCGAAATCGCTCAGGTCGGTGGCCGGCTCGTAGCGGCGCAGGCCGTAGTAGGTATCGAGCGGGACGGCGAACATCTGCGCGCCGTCGCGGTGCAGCTCCTTGAGCGAGGGCACGATGTTGTCGTGCTTGTTCACCTCGCGCGACGACACCGCGATCTTCAACTCCCCGGCGGTCTTCTTGGCGGCCTTGACGTGCGCCACGCCATTCTCGTCGTCGGTGTGCACCATGCCGATGCGCTGCACGGCGGGGAAGATCTGCTGCACGATCCGCAGCGACTCGGACATGTCGGTGTACAGCGTCGAGCCGGTCACGCCCGGGCCGCCGTCGATCAGCGAGGTGCAGTCGGCGTCGAGCGGGTTGGCCACCGCGGTGAACACGACCGGGATGCGGGCGTCTTCCAGGATGGCGCGCGCGTACTTGGTGGCCGGCGTGCCGATGGTCAGCACCAGGTCCGGCTTGCTCTCGGCGATGCGGTGCGCTTCCTGGCGCACGCGGAACAGCACGCCGACCTTGTCCCAGAAGCCGCCCTTCTCGATGTCGAAGTCGATCTTGGTGCGGTGGATTTCCAGGTTCTTCCCCTGTTCGATGTCGTTGTCCCCCAGCGTCGACAAAAAGCCGTCCAGCGATTGCTGATACGGCTCGATGTCGGTGACCTGCAGCACCTCGATGCGGAAGGTGCGCGGCGGATCCATGCGGGAGGGCGGCAGCGCCTCCAGCGCGCGAACCGGCAGGGTGCACATCATGAGTGCCAAGGGAATCAGTTTGATCAGTCGTTTCATGGTTATCTCGCGGGATGTCCGATGGGTCCGAGGGGCCGATGCTTGCCCGGACCGGATGCCCGCTGCCGGTTGCAACGGAACAGCGGGCGGATGGTTGTTGATGAATTGATAATTTAAACGGAGCACTTGCCTTCTTGTAGGCACAATTGATGACATTCAGAGCCAATTTTTTGAATCGCGAATCCGCGCGGCCGCTTTCATTTCTGGCAGGCACATCAACCAGTTTCCATGTGGTTTTAAAGTTTCTGCATCGATACAGATGCATGCCGGAGAATGAAGCCAGGATCGCGATGCGCGGCACCCGTGACGGCAGGCAACACCGGCCAGGAGCGGACACGGCGCCTTAGCCCGTTCGGCACGGCGTTTCCCATCGTTTCCCATGACGGGCGCAGCCGGCTGCCCGCATCGCAGCAAACGAATTTCCCCTGCTGAACCTAGCCGTTATTGACCGGTCGAAAAACACACGGGTTTTTCGCGGCGCTAGCGACACTGCCGGCAGACACGGTCTTGCCGTTCATTACCGTTGCAAGCCGGGCCCGCCGCCTGCCCGCGCGTGGAGGTGGGGCGTGCACCAAGACATCGAAACCTACAAGATCATCGCGGAACACGCGGTCGATCCGATTTTCTTTGCGGACAATCAGGGCCGCGTACTCTATGCCAATCCCGCCGCCGAGCGGGTGTTCGGCTATAGCGCGCCGGAATTCCAGGGGCAGTACCTGCACGACATGGTGCACCACCACTATCCGGACGGCTCGCCCTATCCGCGCGCGCAATGTCCGGCGCACCAGGGGTATGTGGCCGGCGTCGCGCTCGAAGACATGCGCGCCACCTATTTCCGCAAGGACGGCTCGGCGGTCGACGTGTCGGTCAGCCACACGCCGGTGCGGTTCGACGAACAGTGCATCGGCCAGCTGACCTTCGTACGCGACGTCAGCCGGCGCGCGGAAGCGGACAAGGTGCTGGCCGAAAGCGAGCTGCGCCTGCGCACCATCATCGATTCGATCCCGCAGCCGGTCTGGGTGCTCACGCCGGAAGGGCGCATCAGCTATGTCAATGCGCGTTTTCGGCAGGTCACCGGCCTGCATCTCCAATCCGGCGACGACTATATCGCGCCGGTGCATCCGGACGACATGGAACGGACCCGCGCCGCCTGCGAAGAATCCTTGCGCAGCGGCACCGAGTACCGCATCGAGCACCGCGCGCGCTGCGCCGACGGCAGCTATCGCTGGTTCCTCACGCATGGCATGCCATGCCGGGATGGCGACGGCCGCATCCTCGCCTGGTATGGCGCGTCCACCGACATCGACGACTTGCGCCGCACCACCGACGCGCTGCGCCGCAGCCAGGAAACCCTGCGGCTGGCGACGCAGGCCGCGCGCCTGGGCCTGTGGGAATTCCGCGTCGACAGCGGCGCGCTGGTATGGGACGAGGCCAACCGGCGCATGTACGGCCTGCCGCTCGACGGCGAAATCACCTACGAGATGTACATCGATACCGTCCATCCCGACGAGCGCCCGACGATCGACCGGGTGGCGCGCAGGATGATGCAGCCGGGCGGCCCGGACCACTTCGACACCGTCTACCGCATCTACCGGCACTGCGACGGCGCGCTGCGCTGGCTGCGCGTAAACGGCCAGATCCTGCCCGGGCCGGACGGCACCTCGGCCGGCTATGTCGGCACCACGCTCGACATCACCGACAGCAAGCTGGCCGAGCAGCGCATCCGCGAGGCGTCGCAGCGCGATGCGCTCACCGGCCTGCCCAACCGCGCGCTGCTGTTCGAATACGTCGACCATCTGCTGGCGGTCGCGCAGCGCACCAGGCGCAACGGCGCGCTGCTGTTCATCGACCTCGACCGCTTCAAGCCGATCAACGACACGCACGGGCACGACGTCGGCGACCAGGTGCTCAAGCAGGTGGCCAGGCGCCTTTTGGAATGCACGCGCCACGAGGACATCGTCGGCCGCCTGGGCGGCGACGAGTTCGTGGTGGTGCTGCCGCATCCGGACGCCGCGCACGATGTGGCCACCGTCGCCCATCACATCGTCGAGCGCGTCAGCGAGCCGTACTACGTGGGCGAGCTGCAGCTGCACCTGTCGCCGTCGATCGGCATCAGCCTCTATCCGCGCCACGGCGACGACGTCGACGCGCTCATCAAGTGCGCCGACAGCGCGATGTACATCGCCAAGAAATCCGGGCGCAAGTGCTACAAGTTCTATGCGCCCTCGCCCGAGCACGGCGCCGACCGCCAGCTGTCGATCGAACTGCAGCTGCGGCGCGCGCTGGAGCACGGCGATCTCGCGCTGCACTACCAGCCGGTGCTGGACCTGCGCAGCGGCCAGGTGGCCGCAGTGGAGGCATTGCTGCGCCTGCCCACCGCGCACGGCGAACCGCTGGCGCCTTCGCAGTTCCTGCCGGTGGCGGAAAGCGCCGGGCTGGTCAACCTGCTCGGCGAATGGGTGGCGCGCGAAGTATGCCGGCAGCACCAGCGCTGGCGCGCGCGCGGCCTGCCGGCGATGAACATGGCGATCAACGTCGCCCCGCAGCAGCTGCGGCAGCGCTCCTTCGTCGCCAGCCTGGGCGACAACATGCGCCTGCGCGGCATGGAACCGTCCTGCCTGCAGATCGAACTCAAGGAAAGCACCGTGCTGGAAGACCTGCCCGACACCATCGGCGCGCTGCAGGAAATCCGCGCGCTCGGCATGCGCATCGCGCTGGACGACTTCGGCGTCGGCTATTCCAGCATCGGCCTGTTGAGCAGCCTGCCGCTGGACATGCTGAAGATCGACCGTTCATTCATCGACGGCATCGGGCGCGACACGCGGAGCCGCACCATCATCGATTCCGTGCTGGCGCTGGGCCACTCGCTGCGCCTGCAGGTGGCCGGCGAAGGCATCGAGTCGGAAACGGTCGCCGACTACCTGCGCAGCCGCGGCTGCGATCAGGCGCAAGGCTTCTATTTCAGCAAGCCGCTGTCGGCGGACGAGTACGAACACTGGTATCGGGAAAGCCGCATCCATCCGGCCGGTGTCCATTGAACGACGCAACGAGAATTCTGGGAGCGGGAAGCCGCATCGGCGCGCCCGCAGGAGGTCATCATGCTTGACACGCTTGGCAACTGGTTCGGCGGCGCGGGCTTCATGCCGCACGGTCACTGCTTTCTGTGGACGCCGTCCCTGCTGTGGGCCTATATCCTGGGCGACGGCGGCATCGGCCTGGCGTATTACTCGATCCCCGCCGCCCTCACCTACTTCGTGCGCAAGCGCGGCGATCTCCACTTCAACTGGGTCTTCAAGCTGTTCTCGGCGTTCATCTTCCTGTGCGGCACCACCCACCTGCTGTCGGTCTGGACCATCTGGCATCCGGACTACTGGATCGACGCCGGCGTGCGGCTGGCCACCGCGGCGATATCGGCGCTCACCGCCATCCTCCTGTGGCCGCTGATCCCGCAGGCGCTCAAGCTGCCCAGCACCGCGCAGCTGCAGGAAGCGATCCGCGAACTGCAGCACCAGGTGGCCGAGCGCCAAGCCGCCCAGGCCGAACTGGCGGCGCTCAATGCGACGCTGGAGCAGCGCGTCGACGCCCGCACGCGCGAGCTGCTGGAAGCCAACCACCGGCTGCAGGCCGAGATCGAATCGCGCAAGGCCATCGAGCGCGACCTGCATGCCGAGAAGGAGCGGGCGCAAGTGACGCTGAAGTCGATCGGCGACGGCGTGATCGCCACCGATACCGAACGCCGCGTCACCTACCTCAACCCGGTGGCGCAGCGCATGACCGGCTGGAGCAGCGAGGAGGCGGCCGGCCGCCACATCAACAAGGTGTTTTGCGTCCTCAACGAAAAGACCCGCGAACAAGCGCCCTGCCAGGTCGGCCTGGCGCTCACCCACCGCGAGGTGTGCAAGCTGTCGGCGGACACGCTCTTGATCAGCCGCCAGGGCGACGAGTATGCGGTGGAAAGCTCGGCCGCCCCGCTGCTCGACCGCGACGGCCAATTGCTCGGCGCCGTGCTGGTGTTCCACGACGTCAGCGCCGCGCGCCGCGCCGCCAACCAGATGACCTATCTGGCCAACCACGACGTGCTGACCGGCCTGCCCAATCGCGCGCTGCTCAACGACCGGCTCGACCGCGCGCTGGCGCGCGCCGGGCGCGAGCACAAGCGGCTGGCGCTTTTGTTCGTCGACATCGACCACTTCAAGCACGTCAACGATTCGCTCGGCCACGAAGTCGGCGACCAGCTGCTCAAGCAGATCGCGCGCCGCTTCAGCGACGCCACGCGCGAGAGCGACACCGTGTGCCGCCAGGGCGGCGACGAATTCATCATCCTGATGCCCGACATCAGCGACGACTTCGCCCCGGCCGAAGTCGCGCGCAAGCTGCTCGACACGCTGGCCGGCATCGAGCGCGTCGCCGGGCACGAGATCCACGTCGGCGGCTCGATCGGCATCGCGATCTACCCGCAGAACGGGCTGGACGCGGAGACCCTGACCAAGCATGCGGACCTGGCGATGTACCACGCCAAATCGTCGGGCCGCAACAACTTCCAGTTCTACACGCACGCGATGACGGAAGAGGTGGCGCGCCGCGTGCAGCTCGAAGGCGGATTGCGGCGCGCGCTCGAGCACAACGAATTCGTCGTGTACTACCAGCCCAAGGTCGACCTCGCCTCCGGCCAGATCATCGGCGCCGAGGCGCTGGTGCGCTGGCGCCATCCGCGCCTGGGCCTCTTGTCGCCCGGCCAGTTCATCGCGGTGGCCGAACAGAGCGGCATCATCCGCCAGATCGGCAGCTGGGTGCTGCGCGAAACCTGCCGCCAGAACCGCGAGTGGCAGATGGCGGGCCTGGGCATGATCCCGATCGCGATCAACCTGTCGCCGGTGCAGCTGCACCAGGAAGGCTTCCTCGACGAGGTGATCAGCACGCTCGGCGCACTCGACCTGCCGCACGACTGCCTCGAATTCGAGGTCACCGAAAGCATCGCCATCCACGGCGAGGAAAAGGCGATCGCCTGGCTCACGACATTGAAGGAGATGGGCGTGCGGCTGTCGATCGACGACTTCGGCACCGGCTACTCGTCGCTGTCCTACCTGAAGCGCCTGCCGATCGACACCATCAAGATCGACCAGAGCTTCGTGCGCGACATCACCACCGACCCCGACGACGCCGCCATCATCGAGGCCATCATCC
>NZ_LWRX01000243.1:0-12396 GCF_001683835.1 Ralstonia sp. RL
CAACGGCATCCTGCACAAGATGCGCATGGCCGCGCCCGGCAAGCGCTTCATCGAAGCGCCGACCGCCGGCAATGCCGCCACCTGCAAGAGCTGCGCGCACTGCCCGTGGATGGCGATGAACGCGCTCACGAACCTGGCCGAGGTGCTGGAGACCGGCCGCAACGAAATCCACGTCGACCCGGCGACAGCCCGGCAGGCCGTGGTCTGCATCGACCGCATGCTCGACTTTGCCGCACGCGAGAAAGCCGCCGTCCGGCCGCACGGCGATCTGGCGGCCAATGCACAACTCTTCCAAGGAATTGGCCCGGCATGACGGCGACCCAGATGAACGGCAGCACCGCGCAGGCGATTTTCGACAGCTTCGGCGCGGCACTGCGCGAGGCGCT
This sequence comes from Ralstonia sp. RL, assembly GCF_001683835.1. Classification (NCBI taxonomy): domain Bacteria; kingdom Pseudomonadati; phylum Pseudomonadota; class Betaproteobacteria; order Burkholderiales; family Burkholderiaceae; genus Ralstonia; species Ralstonia sp. RL. Next base: position 387 of record NZ_LWRX01000243.1, read on the forward strand.
GGCTGCCAACGTGGCTGCAGCGATTGCGGAGGATGTCGGCACGGGCGACCGCACGGGCTTGCTCGTCCCCGCAGACAGGCATGCGCGCGCGCGCGTGATTGTGCGCGAGTACGCCGTGCTGTGCGGCACGCCCTGGTTCGACGCGTGCATGCACGCCGTCGACCCGGCGGTGCGTGTGACATGGCGCCAGCACGAAGGCGATGGCATGGCGCCCGATTCCGTGGTGTGCGAAATCGAAGGCCCTGCGCGTTCGTTGCTGACGGCGGAGCGTCCGTCGCTGAATTTCCTGCAACTGCTTTCCGGTGTGGCGACCGCAACGTCGCGCTACGCACAAGCCATTGCCGGTACGCGTGCGCGCGTGCTGGACACGCGCAAGACATTGCCCGGCCTGCGGCTTGCGCAGAAGTATGCCGTGCGCATTGGCGGCGGCGAGAACCAGCGCCTCGCGCTGTACGACGGCATCCTCATCAAGGAAAACCACATCGCTGCAGCCGGTGGTGTGACGGCGGCCTTGCGTGCTGCCCAGGCGCTGAATGCCGGGGTATCGATCCAGGTGGAAGTGGAAACGCTCGCGCAGCTGGAAGAAGCGCTGGCAGCCGGCGCCACGTCCGTGCTGCTCGACAACTTCGATACGCCCGCGATGCGGGAGGCGGTGCGCCTGACGGCGGGGCGGGCGCTGCTGGAAGTGTCCGGCGGCGTGAACATCGAGACGATCCGCGCGTTTGCCGAAACGGGCGTGGACCGCATCTCCGTCGGTGCGCTCACGAAAGACGTGCGCGCCACCGACTATTCCCTGCGGATCGTCGAATAGGCCTCAGCGTTTGCGCGCGATCTGCCGATGCGTCGGCTGCATGACCGTCGGCAGCGCCTTGGGCAGCGTCTCGGGATAGTCGCGCGAGAAATGCAGGCCACGGCTCTCGTGCCGTGACAGCGCGCTGTCGACGATGAGCGAGGCCACTTCAACGAGGTTGCGCAGTTCCAGCAGGTCGTGACTCACGCGGAAGTTCGCGTAGTACTCGGTGATCTCTTCGCGCAGCAGTGCAATGCGATGCTGCGCGCGTTCCAGCCGCTTGTTCGTGCGGACGATGCCGACGTAGTTCCACATCATGCGGCGCAGTTCGTCCCAGTTGTGCGAGACGACGACTTCCTCGTCGGCATCGGTCACGCGGCTTTCATCCCAAGCCGGAATCTGCACCGACGTCGGGTGCGATTGCGGCTGCGCAAGGATGTCTTCCGCCGCGCCGCGTCCGATGACCATGCATTCCAGCAGCGAATTGCTGGCCAGCCGGTTGGCCCCGTGCAGGCCGGTGTAGGCCGTCTCCCCCACGGCGTACAGGCCGGCGATGTCGGTGCGGCCGAGGTGATCCGTCACCACGCCGCCGCACGTGTAGTGCGCCGCCGGCACGACCGGGATCGGCTCTCGGGTGATGTCGATGCCCAGCTCCAGGCAGCGCGCCAGGATTGTCGGGAAATGCTCTTTGAGGAAGGCCGGGCTCTGGTGGCTGATATCGAGATAGACGCAGTCCAGGCCGCGCTTCTTCATCTCAAAGTCGATGGCGCGGGCGACGATGTCGCGCGGGGCGAGTTCGGCGCGTTCGTCATGCGCGGGCATGAAGCGGGTGCCATCGGGCAAGATCAGCTTGCCGCCTTCGCCGCGCACCGCTTCCGTGATCAGGAAGGACTTGGCGAACGGATGGTACAGGCAGGTCGGGTGGAACTGGATGAACTCCATGTTGGCCACGCGGCAGCCCGCGCGCCATGCCATGGCAATGCCATCGCCGCTGGCCGTGTCCGGATTCGTCGTATACAGGTACACCTTGCCCGCGCCGCCCGTGGCCATCACCGTGTGATTGGCGGTGAGCGTCTTGACGTGGCCCGAAGCCACATCCAGCACATACAGGCCATGGCAGCGCATGCCAGGCAGGCCGAGCTTCGCATCGGTAATGAGGTCGATCGCGAAATGGTCTTCCAGCAGCGTGATGTTCGGGTGATTGCGCACCTTTTCCACCAGCGTCGTCACCACGGCATGGCCGGTCGCGTCGGCGGCGTGGATGATCCGGCGGTGGCGGTGGCCGCCTTCGCGCGTCAGGTGGAAGCCGAGCTCGGCCTGTTCGTCGCGCGTAAAGGGCACGCCGTGGCCGATCAGCCATTCGATGGCCTCGCGTCCGTTTTCGACGATGTAGCGCGTGGCCGCCTCATCGCACAGGCCTGCGCCTGCGATGAGTGTGTCGTCGACGTGCTCGTCATGGCTGTCGCCGGAGTCGAGCACGGCGGCAATGCCGCCCTGTGCCCAATCGCTCGCGCCTTCCGGCAGGCTGCGTTTGCTGATGACGACCACGCGGCGGTGATCGGCGAGGTGCAGGGCGACGGTCAGGCCCGCCAGGCCACTGCCGACGACGGCAACATCGAAATTCATGGAAGACGCGGGAGGCTGGGCAGACGCGGCTGGGCGTAGCGCAGTCGCGTGTCAATCGGAAAGAGAAGCAGTGTACACCGCGGTTTGACCGTGCGGCGCGCAACAAAAAACCCGCCATGAGGCGGGTTTTCGGTGCCGGTCCGCATGGTGCCGGACGGGCGGAAGCCAGATGCGCAATCCGTGGCGGATTACTTGATCTTGGTTTCCTTGTAAGCGACGTGCTTGCGGGCGACGGGATCGAACTTCATGATCTCCATCTTTTCCGGCTTGGTGCGCTTGTTCTTGGTGGTCGTGTAGAAATGACCCGTACCTGCGGTCGATTCCAGCTTGATCTTGTCGCGTCCGCCTTTGCTGGCCATGTTTAACTCCTAATTAGACTTCGCCGCGTGCGCGCAGGTCCACGAGCACTTCGTCGATGCCTTTTTTATCGATCAGGCGCAGACCAGCGTTCGAGACGCGCAGGCTCACCCAGCGGTTTTCGGATTCGACCCAGAAGCGGCGATTCTGCAGGTTCGGCAGAAAACGGCGCTTGGTCTTGTTGTTTGCGTGGGAAACGTTATTGCCGACCATCGGCGCTTTCCCGGTCACTTGACAGACGCGTGCCATGGAGCACTCCTAACTTGATTCGTATGACTACAGTTTGCGACCGGGCGCGTAGGACTTGAGCCATGCGCAGCGCCACTGTAGAGGTGGGACACTTCAGCGAAACGCGGATTATACACACAAAACCACCGTGAAATCAACGCAATCCGTGGATTGCCGTTGCGTGCCGTGTGGTGCGGCGCCGGCGCTACATCTTCCCGTGCTCCAGAAAGCCGTAAACCGTGGTGCGGCCCACGATCATGTGGTCCAGCACGATGACGTCGAGCAGCGCCAGCGCCCTGCAGAGCTCGCGGGTGAGCGTGACGTCGGCTTCGCTCGGCTCGGCGTGGCCAGTGGGGTGGTTGTGGGCCAGGATGACGGCGGCGGCATTGTGATGCAGAGCGCGCTTGGCGATCTCGCGCGGGTACACGCGCGCTTCCGTGAGCGTGCCGCGAAACAGCTCCTCCCAGGCGATCAACCGGTGCCGCACGTCAAGGAACAGGCAGGCAAACACCTCGTGTGGGCGATGGCCGAGCGTCAGGCGCAGGAAGTCCTTCACGCTTTGCGGCGACTCGAAGGTGAGGCCGACGCTGATGTCTTCCTTCAATGCGCGCCGCGCGACCTCCAGCAGCGCGTGCAGCTGCGCGTACTTGGCCGGCCCCATGCCGTCGATCGAGGAGAACTCCTGTTGCGAGGCGTGGCAAAGGCGCCCCAGCGAGCCGAAATGCGCGAGAAGCTCGCGGGCCAGGTCGACCGCGCTTTTGCCCGGCATGCCAACGCGCAGGAAGATGGCCAGCAGTTCCGCATCGGACAGGGCGCCCGGGCCGTGGGCGAGCAGTTTTTCACGTGGCCGCTCGTGGGCGGGCCAATCGACGATTGCCATAGTTGAGATCGCGGTGGACCGCTGCGTGCGGCGCGCGCCACGCCAGCGGCCGGGAAAAGGGCTGGCGTACAATAACGGGTTACTTTTCGGTCAAGCAGGTTGAGCGTGCAAAATTTGGTGAACGACGCGCCCAAAGGGGCGCCAGGCGGCGAAGTGAAGGTGGTTAGGCCGGATTCGTATCTGACGCTGCATTACCGCATCGCGCTGGAGAACGACACGGACATCGTGACCACGTTCGGAGACAAGCCCGCCACGCTGCTGCTGGGCCAGGGCCAATTGGCGCCGACGCTGGAGCAGGCGCTGCTCGGCATGCGCGAGGGGGAGCGGACGACGTTCCGCCTTACGCCCGAACATGCCTTCGGGCCGCGCAACCCGGAGTTGCTGCAACGCGTGTCGCTGGCCACGCTGCGCGAAAACTCCTCCTTTGAAGAGGATTACCAGCCAGGCGATCTCGTCGAATTCAACGCCCCGAGCGGCGGCAAATACGCCGGCGTGCTCAAGGAAGTGGGCGAGACCTCCGCGCTGTTCGATTTCAACCACCCGCTCGCCGGCCAGACCATCGTGTTTGAAGTCCAGCTGATCGGCATTCTGTGATGAGCACCACCGTGAACGCGCCCGTCGATCCTGTCACCCAAGCCGATGCCGAAGTCCTGCTCGCGCAGCCGCGAGGCTTCTGCGCCGGGGTGGACCGCGCCATCGAAATCGTCGAGCGGGCGCTGCAGCTTTTTGGCGCCCCGATTTATGTGCGTCACGAGATCGTCCACAACGCCTATGTCGTGAGCGACCTGCGCAACAAAGGCGCCGTGTTCGTGCAGGAACTCGACGACGTGCCGGTGGGCGGCACGGTCATCTTCAGCGCGCACGGGGTGTCGCGTGCTGTGCGTGAGGCGGCGCAGGCCCGCGGCCTGCGCGTGTTCGATGCGACCTGCCCGCTGGTCACCAAGGTGCACGTGGAAGTCTCGAAGATGCGGGCGCAGGGCTTCGAGATCATCATGATCGGGCACAAGGGCCATCCCGAAGTCGAGGGGACGATGGGGCAGGCCGACGACGGCATACTGCTTGTCGAATCGGTGGCTGACGTTGCCCATCTTGCAGTGAAGGACCCGACGCGGCTGGCGTATGTCACGCAGACGACGCTGTCGGTGGATGAGACGCAAGAGATCGTCGTTGCCATCAAGGCGCGCTTTCCGGCTGTGCACGAGCCCAAGAAGCAGGACATCTGCTACGCCACGCAGAATCGCCAGGACGCGGTGAAATTCATGGCGCCGCAGGTCGAAGTGGTGATCGTGGTCGGCAGCCCGAACAGTTCGAACTCCAACCGCCTGCGCGAACTGGCCGAAAAGCTGGGCGTACCGGCCTACATGGTGGACACCCCAGAACAGGTGAAACCGGAATGGGTGGCCGGCAAGCGCCGCGTGGGCCTGACGGCGGGGGCGTCCGCGCCCGAGGAGCTGGCGCAGTCGATCGTCGATCGGCTCAAGGCGCTGGGCGCGCGGACGGTGCGACCGCTGGAGGGAATCCAGGAAAACATGTCCTTCCCTCTTCCGAGGGGCCTTCAAATGAATTGAATGCGTTTATGTAAATGCCCACTTAAAAAATGCCCTAAAGAAGTGCGCGCCAAAGCGGTGCATCGAGCGCTTTTTCATAAATGACAGCCACGCAATCGAGCGTGGCTGTTTCATTTTGTGCGCCGCAAAAAGAGACCCGCTACCCGCCAAGCCTTGATTTACTGTGGATGTCGCCCGGCAAGCCGCGTGGTGACAGGGTTTTCCCTGCTCTGGCACGCTTCTTGATCTTCTCGTCCGCCATTCGTGTTCGCCTGCGCGAAATCACCCGTTTTTGTGCATTGGGGAAACCCCGTAAAACGGCGTGGTTACGGCAAAAAACGTTGTTGCGACGCGTATTGCATCCGCAAAAAAAGGGGATACAATGCGCGCGTTTCAAATTGAAACAAATCGGCGCGGGGGGAGCGGCCGGGAGGCAGGACGCTCTCCTTGCTCTTGCGAGATCTAGGAGATCACTCATGCAAATTAAGTTTGCCAAAGTTCTGCCGCTTGCGGCTGCCGTGGCACTCGTAGCAGCTTGCGGTAAGAACGAGGAAAAGCCCGCAGACCAGGCTGCTGCACCCGCAGCAACGTCGGCTCCGGCCGCGGCTGCTGGCGGCGGCGAGACCGTCGTCAAGATCGGTCACGCGGCTCCGCTCACGGGCGGTATTGCTCACCTTGGCAAAGACAATGAAAACGGCGCACGCCTGGCCGTTGAAGAAGCCAACAAGGAAGGCCTGACCATCGACGGCAAGAAGATCAAGCTGGAGCTGGTGGGCGAAGACGATGCGGCCGATCCGAAGACCGGCACCGCCGTGGCGCAAAAGCTGGTCGACGAGCACGTCGTTGCCGTCGTTGGCCACCTGAACTCGGGCGTTTCGATCCCGGCCTCGAAGATCTACAGCGATGCAGGCATCGTGCAGATCTCGCCGTCGTCGACCAACCCCGACTACACCAAGCAAGGCTTCAAGACGACCTACCGCGTGGTGGCAACCGACGCGCAGCAAGGTCCGGCACTGGCGAACTACGCTGCCAAGAGCCTGAATGCCAAGAGCGTGGCGATCGTTGACGACGCGACCGCTTATGGCAAGGGCCTGGCCGACGAGTTCGAGAAGACCGCGAAGGCCGACGGCATGAACGTGGTGGCGCGTGAAGCCACCAACGACAAGGCCACCGACTTCAAGGCCATTCTGACCAAGATCAAGGGCAAGAAGCCGGACGTGATCATGTACGGCGGCATGGACGCCACCGGCGGTCCGTTCGCCAAGCAAGCCAAGGAACTGGGCATCACGGCCAAGATCGTTGGCGGCGACGGCGTGTGTACCGACAAGGTGGCCGAACTGGCCGGCGACGCCATCGACAACATCATCTGCTCGGAGGCGGGCCTGGCGCTGTCGAAGATGGAGAAGGGCGCAGACTTCGAGAAGAAGTATCAAGCGCGCTTCAACACGCCGGTGCAGATCTATGCCCCGTTCACGTATGACGCCGTCAACGTGATCATCGATGCGATGAAGCGTGCCAACTCGACCGATCCGGCCAAGATCCTGGCTGCCATGCCGGCAACCAACTATCACGGCGTGATCGGCAACATCGCGTTTGACGACAAGGGTGACCTGAAGGAAGGCTCTATCACCCTGTACAACTACAAGGACAAGAAGAAGACCGTTCTTGACGTTGTGAAGATGTAATCAAGGGTCATCCGCCCTGGAAACGGCACCGCGCCCACCCCTGCGGTGCCGTTTTTTATAGCCTCGCCAGTTACACAAGGCCCTCACCATGGGCGCGTTCGGCAGGCCGCTTACCAGCAACCTCACCTTACCCATCCGATTGATCGCATACCTTGCGGGCGCGCCACCGCGTCGCCTACAACAAGCAAGGCATAGCAGGAGCTGTTCTCATGGATATCTTTATCCAGCAGATCGTGAACGGCCTGGTGCTCGGCAGCATTTACGCGCTGATCGCACTGGGCTACACCATGGTCTACGGTATTCTCGGCATCATCAACTTCGCCCACGGCGACGTCCTGATGATTGGCGCCATGTCCGCGCTGACCGCCATCAACTTCCTCCAGAAGTTCTTCCCCAACTTGCCCGACTGGCTGACGCTGGTGCTCGCGCTGCTGTTTGCGATGCCGGTTTGCGCCATCGTCGCGTACACGATTGAACGGGTCGCCTACCGGCCGCTGCGCAATGCGCCGCGCCTGGCCCCACTGATCACCGCTATTGGCGTGTCGATCGTGCTGCAGACCCTGGCGATGATGATCTGGTCACGCAACCCGCTGACCTTCCCGCAACTGCTGCCCTCGAACCCGATCGACATCGGCTCGACGGGTGCGACCATCACCGGCAAGGAAATCGTCATCATCGTGGTGTCGATCCTGGTGATGATCGGGCTGATCCTGCTGGTCAACCGCACCAAGCTCGGCCGCGCCATGCGCGCCACCGCCGAGAACCAGCGTGTGGCGGGCCTGATGGGCGTCAATCCGAACTTCGTGATCTCCGCCACCTTCATGATCGGTGCTGCCATGGCGGCGGTCGCTGGCGTGATGATGGCGACCAACTACGGCAACGCCCACTTCTACATGGGCTTCATCCCTGGCCTGAAGGCGTTTACCGCCGCGGTGCTGGGTGGCATCGGCAACCTGGCGGGCGCCATGGTGGGCGGCGTGCTGCTCGGCCTGATCGAGGCGCTGGGTGCCGGCTATATCGGTGATCTGACTGGCGGTGTGTTCGGTTCGAACTACCAGGATGTCTTCGCGTTCATCGTGCTGATCGGCGTGCTGCTGTTCCGGCCGTCCGGCATCATGGGCGAACGCGTTGCGGACCGTGCATAAGAAGGGGAGCGCCATGACTGAAACTGCAACCGAATTCAAGGCCCCGAAGAAAACGCGTCTCGCGCTGTACGGCTTCCTGATCCTCGCTGTCTTCGCGCCGTTCCTCGTGGGCGCCGCAGGCGGGAACTACTGGGTGCGCGTGCTGGACTTCGCGCTGCTCTACATCATGCTGGCCCTGGGCCTGAACATCGTCGTGGGCTTTGCTGGCCTGCTCGACCTGGGCTATATCGCGTTCTACGCGGTGGGGGCGTACATGATGGCGCTGCTCGGCTCGCCGCACCTGTCCACCCAGTTCGAGTGGGTTCACCAGCTGTTCCCCAACGGGCTGCACTTGGTGGTGTGGTGGGTGATTCCGCTGGGCGCGGGGCTTGCGGCGCTGTTCGGCATCCTGCTGGGCGCGCCGACCCTGAAGCTGCGCGGGGATTACCTCGCCATCGTGACGCTGGGCTTTGGCGAGATCATCCGCATCTTCATGAACAACCTAGACCGGCCGGTGAACATCACCAACGGTCCGAAGGGCATCAACCTGATCGAGCCGGTCAAGATCTTTGGGTTCGACTTCTCGAAGCGCCATGATTTCTTCGGCATCCGCTTCGACTCGGTCTATATGTACTACTACCTGTTCGTGATCCTGGCCGCGATCATCATCATCGTGTGCCTGCGCCTGCAGAACTCGCGGATCGGTCGTGCATGGGTCGCCATCCGCGAAGATGAAATCGCTGCCAAGGCGATGGGTATCAACACCCGCAACATCAAGCTGCTGGCGTTTGCGATGGGTGCGTCGTTCGGTGGCGTCTCGGGGGCGATGTTTGCATCGTTCCAGGGCTTCGTGTCGCCGGAATCGTTCGTGCTGTGGGAGTCGATCTACATCCTGGCGATCGTGGTGCTGGGCGGCATGGGCCACATCCCGGGCGTGATCCTGGGCGGCATCCTGCTGGTGGGCTTCCAGGAACTGCTGCGCGCCTTGGCTGAGCCGCTTCAGAACAAGCTGTTCGGTCATGTGATCGTGGAAGCGGAAGTGCTGCGTCAGTTGCTCTTCGGCCTGGCCATGGTGGTGGTGATGCTGTATCGCCCTGCGGGCCTGTGGCCCTCGCCGCGCAAGGAAGACCGTCCGCAGAAGGCGCGGGTCGGTGGGTTGTCCCGCATCTGATTGGAGGCACGCAACATGAGCAACAACAACGTCCTCCTCTCGATTCGAGGAGTGAGCAAGCGCTTCGGCGGCCTGCAGGCGCTGTCCGATGTGAACCTGGAGATCCGCGAAGGCGAGATCTACGGCCTGATCGGCCCGAACGGCGCCGGCAAGACGACGTTCTTCAACGTCATCACCGGGCTGTACACGCCGGACTCCGGTGAATTCGTACTCGGCGGCACGCCGTATCAGCCGACCGCCGTGCACGAAGTGGCCAAGGCCGGTATCGCGCGCACGTTCCAGAACATCCGCCTGTTCGGGGACATGACCGCGGCCGAGAATGTCATGGTCGGCCGCCATGTCCGCACGAAGGCCGGCCTGGTCGGCGCGGTATTCCGCACGAAGGCTGCCCGTGAAGAAGAACAGTCGATCGAGGACTGGGCGCACGACCTGCTCGACTACGTCGGCATCGGGAAGTACGCCAACTACACGGCGCGCAACCTGTCGTACGGCCACCAGCGTCGTCTGGAGATCGCGCGCGCCCTGGCCACGCAGCCCAAGCTGCTGGCCCTGGACGAGCCGGCCGCCGGCATGAACGCGACTGAAAAGGTCGAACTCCGCGGTCTGCTCGACAAGATCCGTTCCGACGGCAAGACCATCCTGCTGATCGAACACGACGTGAAGCTCGTGATGGGCCTGTGCAATCGCTTGACCGTGCTTGACTACGGCAAGGTCATCGCACAAGGTCTGCCGCAGGAAGTGCAGAGCAACCCGGCCGTGATCGAGGCCTACCTCGGCGCATCGGCGCACTGATGCGGAGGAACGGAACAATGAAACCAGTGATGTTGAAGATCGACGGCCTGAAGGTTGCCTATGGCGGCATCCAGGCGGTCAAGGGTGTGGATCTGGAGATCCGCGAAGGCGAGCTTGTCACGCTGATCGGTGCCAACGGCGCCGGCAAGACGACCACCATGAAGGCCATCACCGGCCTGCAGGGCTGGGCCGGCGGCGACGTGCAGTATCTGGGCAAGTCGATCAAGGGCGTGCCGAGCTACAACCTGCTCAAGCAGGGCCTGGCGATGGTGCCGGAAGGCCGCGGCGTGTTCGCGCGCATGACCATCACCGAGAACCTGCAGATGGGCGCCTTCACGCGCAGCGACGATGCGCAGATCAAGGCGGACATCGACCGCATGTTCGGCATCTTCCCGCGCCTGAAGGAACGTGCAAACCAGCTGGCCGGCACGATGTCGGGCGGCGAGCAGCAGATGCTCGCCATGGCGCGCGCGCTGATGAGCCAGCCGAAGCTGCTGCTGCTCGATGAGCCGTCGATGGGCCTCTCGCCGATCATGGTGGAGAAGATCTTCGAGGTCGTGCGCGACATCTCGGCGCAGGGCGTGACGGTGCTGCTCGTCGAGCAGAACGCGCGCCTGGCGCTGCAGGCGGCGCACCGCGGCTACGTGATGGACTCGGGTCTCATCACCATGAGCGGCGATGCCAAGCAGATGCTCGACGACCCGAAGGTGCGTGCCGCCTATCTGGGCGAGTAAGCGTTCCGAAGCGTCATCAAAAAAGCCCCGCGATGTCTGCGGGGCTTTTTCTTTGTGCCAGTGGAGCGCCGAGGCTCAAGCGTGCGCCTTCAGCAGCGTACGCAGCATGCCGATCATCGTGTCGATTTCTTCGGTGGTCACGTTCAGCGCGGGCATGAAGCGCAGGATGCTCGGGCGCGGGGCGTTGAGCAGCAGGCCCGTCGGGTTCATCTCGCGTGCGGCCTCGACGAGCTGGCCGCCGATGTCCTTGCCGAGCAGCAGGGCGCGGAGCAGGCCTTCACCGCGTTCGCCGGCCAGGCCAAACTCTTCGCTCAGCTTCAGCAACTGCGTGCGCAGGTACGCACCGCGCTCCTGCACACCGGCCAGGAAGCCCGGGGCCAGCAGCTGCTCGATGACGGAGCAGCCGACGGCCGTCATGAGCGGGTTGCCGTTGTACGTACCGCCCTGGTCGCCGGCTTCGAAGCTCGCGACTTCATCGGTGCACAGCAGGGCCGACAGCGGCACGCCGCCGCCGATGCCCTTGCCGAGCGTCATGATGTCCGGCTCGATGTTCGAGAGCTGGTAGGCGAACAGCGTGCCGCAGCGGCCGCAACCGGCCTGTACTTCATCGACGATCAGCAGGATCTTGTGCTTCTTGGTCAGCGCGCGCAATTGCTGCATGAATTCTGGCGTGGCTGGCAGCACGCCGCCTTCGCCCTGCACCGGCTCGAGCATCACGCCGACCGTCTCATCGGTGATCAGCGCTTCCACCGACGCGATGTCGTTCAGGATGGCCTTCGGGAAGCCCGGCACTTGCGGCGCGAAGATGGTGTCCCAGCCTGCCTTGCCGGATGCGCTCATGGTGGCGAGCGTGCGGCCGTGGAAGCTGTGGTCGAACGTGATGATCTGGTAGGCGCCGTTCTTATGCTTCTTGCCCCACTTGCGCGCGAGCTTGATGGCGCCTTCGTTGGCCTCGGCGCCGCTGTTGGCGAAGAACACCTTGTCGAAGCAGCTGTGCGCGGTCAGCAGGCCGGCCAGCTTGGCCATCGGCTCGTTGTAGAACGCCGGGCTCGGGTTGATGAGCTTCCTGGCCTGGG
>NZ_LWRX01000074.1:0-6020 GCF_001683835.1 Ralstonia sp. RL
GAGGGTGCGGCGCGGTCTGCCTCTCTGTCCCATGTCGGAGCTTCCTCTTTCGGCAAAACGCCGCGCGGTGCCGTCGCACCCGGCCAGCAATGGCCGGCTAGCCGCATGACGCCTGCGTCGCTAGGGATTTCCTCTATAGCGTTCTCCTTCTGCAACGCCGAACATGTCTTCCATTGGAACCGGTTCCATACGGAGAAAAGAGCACAAATGGCAGACATCGTGATTGTGGCGAGCGCGTTCGGCGTCGCCCAGGTCCGCGAGCACGGGCACCACGCGTACGTTCCTGTGGCGGCCGAAGTGGGCGCCGCGGGCTTCGAGGTGCGGCGCGAGCTCTTGCCGGCAGGGCCGGACGGGGCTGTGTCGATGGAACTGCTGACGGCGCTGGGCCGCCTGATTGCCTCGCGCGGCCTGTGGTCGGTCTATTCGACCCCGGCCACCTTGTACACGCACGATGGCGCGCTGGACAAAGCCGCGGTGCGCGGCGCGCTGGCCGAAGCCAAGGCGCTGGATGCCCGCATTGTGAAGTTCCAGTTGGGCGGGTTTGCCGACGAAGCATCGGCCGATGCGCTCGCCAGGCTGCTGCGCGAGTCGCGTGCACGGGTACTGGTCGAAAACGGCCAGCAAGCCGTGGGCGGGTCGCTTGCGCAGTTTCGCAACCTGTTCGCCGCGCTCGAGGCGGCGGGTGTTGACCACGCGCTTGGCATGACATTCGACGTGGGCAACTGGCATTGGCCCGGCGAAGCCCCGCTGGACTGCGCGCGTGCGCTGGCACCGTATGTCGAGTACATCCACTGCAAGGGGGTGGCGGGGGAGGGCGCGCGCCGCTTTGCCGTTGCGCCCGCCGGCAACGACGCGCGCTTCACCGCCGTGCTGGCGGCGCTGCCGGGCGACGTTCCGCGCGGCATCGAATTCCCGTTCGACACAACCGATCTTGCCGCAGACGCCAACCGGCACGTCGCGTGGCTCAAGGCCGCCTGACATCGCGCGGCATCGAAGGAGCTCTCCCATGCCACATCCACTGGATGTCATCACGTACGGCGAAGCCATGGCGATGTTCGTCGCCGCCGCGCCGGGCCCCCTCGCGCAGGCAACGCAGTTCACGAAGCGCATTGCCGGGGCCGACCTGAACGTTGCCGTCGGCCTGGCGCGCCTGGGGTTTCGCGTCGGCTACGTGAGCCGGGTCGGGCGCGACTCGTTTGGCGACTACGTGCGCGAGACGCTCGCGCGCGAGCAGATCGATGCCTCTTGCGTGACGGTCGACCCGCAGTATCCGACGGGCTTTCAGCTGAAGTCACGCGCCGACGACGGCAGTGATCCGCGCGTCGAATATTTCCGCAAGGGTTCGGCGGCCAGCCGGTTGTCTCGTGCCGACTATGTAGCCGAGTATGCGCTGGGCGCGCGCCATCTTCATCTGACAGGCGTCGCGCCGGCGATCTCGGCATCGTCGTGCGAGCTTGCGTTTCATCTCGCGCGCGAAATGCGTGCGGCGGGCAAGTCCATTTCATTCGATCCGAACCTGCGCCCGACGCTGTGGCCGTCCGCCGCCGAGATGGTCAGCACGCTCAATGCGTTGGCCGCGCTGTCGGACTGGGTGTTGCCGGGGCTGTCGGAAGGGCAGCAACTGACGGGGTGCGAAGCGCCGGCCGACATCGCGCGCTTCTATCTGGAACGCGGCGTGCGTGGCGTGGCCATCAAGCTCGGGGCGGCCGGGGCCTACTACCAGACCGCAGACGGCGCGCAGGGCGTCGTGCCCGGCGTACACGTCGAGCGCGTCGTCGATACGGTCGGCGCGGGTGACGGCTTTGCGGTGGGCGTGATCAGTGCGCTGCTCGAAGGCCAGTCGGCGGCGCAGGCGGTGGCACGCGGCAACCGGATCGGCGCACTGGCGATCCAGGTGATCGGCGATTCCGAAGGCTTGCCCACGCGTGCGGCACTTGACCACCTGGAACGCGCCGACAACGCGGTGCACCAGCCCGACTCCGCCATCGGCGTGTAGCGCGGGTTCGACCGCCGCTCCATCAGCGGCGCACACCATAACAGGAGACAAACCATGGCCACACGACTTGCTGCCCGGCGCTGGTGGATGATCATGCCGATCGTCTTCATCACGTATAGCCTGGCGTATCTGGACCGCGCAAACTACGGCTTCGCGGCGGCCGCCGGCATCAACCACGATCTCGGTATCAGCCAGGGGCTGTCGTCGCTGATCGGCGCGCTGTTCTTCCTGGGCTACTTCTTCTTCCAGATTCCCGGTGCCATCTACGCAGAACGGCGCAGCGTGAAGAAGCTCGTGTTCGTGAGCCTGGTGCTGTGGGGCGGCTGCGCGGCACTCACGGGTGTGGTCAGCAACATCCCGTCGCTGATGGCGATCCGCTTCGTGTTGGGTGTGGTGGAGGCCGCGGTGATGCCCGCCATGCTGATCTACATCAGCAACTGGTTCACCCGGCAGGAGCGCTCGCGTGCAAACACGTTCCTGATCCTGGGCAACCCGGTGACGGTGTTGTGGATGTCGGTCGTGTCGGGTTACCTGGTGCGCGAGTTCGGCTGGCGGCACATGTTCATTGCGGAAGGCGTGCCGGCGATTCTCTGGGCCGTGTGCTGGTGGTGGCTGGTGCAGGACAAGCCTGCGCAATCGCCGTGGCTCAGCGCGCAGGAGAAGCGCGATCTCGAGCAGGCACTGGCCGCCGAGCAGGCTGCCCTCAAGCCGGTCCGCAACTATGCCGAGGCCTTCCGCTCGCCGGCCGTGATCAAGCTGTGCGCGCAGTATTTCTGCTGGAGCATCGGCGTGTATGGCTTCGTGCTGTGGCTGCCGTCCATCGTCAAGAGCGGGTCGGCGCTGGGCATGGTGGAGACGGGCTGGCTGTCGGCACTGCCATACCTGGCGGCGACGATTGCGATGCTGGTCGCGTCATGGGCGTCCGACAAGGTGGGCTCGCGGCGTGGTTTCGTGTGGCCGTTCCTGCTGGTGGGGGCGGCTGCGTTTGCTGCGTCGTACGCGCTGGGGTCGACGCATTTCTGGATGTCGTACGCGTTGCTCGTCATTGCCGGTGCGGCCATGTATGCGCCATATGGCCCGTTCTTCGCCATCGTGCCGGAACTGCTGCCCAAGAACGTTGCCGGTGGCGCGATGGCGCTGATCAACAGCATGGGCGCGCTGGGCTCGTTTGTCGGCTCGTATTTTGTCGGGTACCTGAACGGTGCGACGGGTTCGCCGCTGGCCTCGTATGCGTTCATGAGCGCGGCGCTGCTGGCGGCGGTCATCCTCACGCTGTGCGTGAAGCCGCAACCGCGCGAAACGTACCGGCTCGCCGATCCACTGCCTGGAAAATGAATCGATGAAACCTCTAGTCGTTGCCTACAAGCTCCTGCCCGACGATGTGGCTGCGAGGCTGCGCGAGCATGTCGAACTCGTGCAGGTGGACGGTGCGGCCGCGCTGGCCGAAGCGCTGGCGCACGCCGATGGCGCCATCGGCGCGAGCCTGAAGATCACGCCGGCCATGCTCGACGGTGCGCCGCGGCTGAAAGTGTGGTCGACCATCTCGGTCGGTTACGACAATTTCGACGTGCCCGACCTCACACGCCGCGGCATCGTGTTGGCCCATACGCCCGACGTGCTGACCGAGTCGACGGCGGACACGGTGTTTTCGCTGGTGCTGGCGTCCGCCCGGCGCGTGGTCGAACTGGCCGAATGGGTCAAGGCGGGCCATTGGCAGCGCAGCATCGGCCCCGATCTGTATGGCACGGACGTGCATGGCAAGACCATCGGCATTGTCGGCCTGGGCCGGATCGGCGCGGCGGTGGCGCGGCGCGCGGCACTGGGTTTCCGGATGCGCGTGCTGTACACGAACCGGCATCCGCACGCCGAGGCCGAAGCGCAGTACGGCGCGCAGCACGTGACGCTCGACACGCTGCTCGCGCAGGCCGATTTCGTCTGCCTGCAGGTGCCGCTCCTGCCCGACACGCATCACATGATCGGCGCAGCGGAGTTGGCGAAGATGAAGCGCAACGCCATCCTCATCAACGCGGCGCGCGGGCCGGTGGTCGACGAGGCGGCGCTGATCGACGCGCTGCGCAACGGCACGATTCGCGGTGCGGGCCTCGACGTCTTCGAACGCGAGCCGCTGCCGGCCGATTCACCTTTGCTGGCCATGAAAAACGTGGTGGCGCTGCCGCATATCGGCTCGGCCACGCAGGAAACGCGGCACGCCATGGCGCGCTGTGCCGCCGACAACCTGGTGCGGGCGCTGGCCGGCACGCTGCGCGAGAACGTGGTCAATCCTGAGGTGCTGGCGTCGGCACAGACCCCGTAAGCGTGGCGCGGCGATTACGCTATGATCGCCAGACGCTGGCGCCAGCATCAGGCGCCGGCCGCCAGTGCTCAAGCGCATCGTGACAGATTCTCCTTCCTCCTCCTCGCGCCCCGCGACCATCACCGATGTAGCCCGCGAAGCGGGCACCGGCAAGACGAGCGTGTCGCGCTACCTGAACGGCGAAACGCACGTTCTCTCCACCGATCTGCGGCAACGGATCGAAGCCGCCATCGAGCGCCTGAACTACCGGCCCAACCAGATGGCGCGCGGCCTCAAACGAGGGCGCAACCGGCTGCTCGGCATGCTGGTGGCCGACCTGACCAATCCGTACACGATCGAAGTCCTGCAGGGGGTGGAAGCCGCCTGCCACGCGCTCGGCTACATGCCGCTGATCTGCCACGCGGCGAACGAGCTCGAGATGGAGCGCCGGTTCGTGCAGCTGCTCACGACGTACCGCGTGGAAGGGCTGATCGTCAACGCGCTCGGCGCTGACGAGCCGATGTTGCGCCCGCTTCGGGGCCGCGACATTCCCGCCGTGCTGGTCGACCGGACCGTCGACGGCTTCGAGGCCGACCTGATCGGTCTCGATAACGAGCGCGCCGTCCGGCAGGGCGTGCAGCACCTGGTGGACCGCGGCTTCGATGCGATCCAGTTTGTCGTGCAGCCCTATGCGCACGTCAGTTCGCGCCGCGATCGTGAAGCGGCTTTCCGTGCGGTGATGGCCGCTCATGGCCGGCCCGTGGCGGCGCCCGTCGTGCTTGACCCGACCGACGCGGCCTCCGTCGACACCGCGCTGGCGCAGATCGATGCGCATATCGACGCAGCGCGCCAGCGGGGTGGTACGCGCCCGGCGCTGTTCGTCGCAAACGCTCCCGTGGCGCTTGTCGTGGCGCGGCACTTGCGCACGCGCTTCGGGGCGGATTGGCAGACGCACGCTGCGCTGGTGTCGATCGACGATCCCGAGTGGGCCGAACTGATCGGCATCACGACGATCCGCCAGCCGACGTACGACATCGGTTACAAGGCGGTCGAGTTCGTCCACGAGCGCATTGAAGGCCTGGCCGGCGATGCGCGCGTCGTGCTCCTGCCGGGCACACTCGTCGAACGCGCCTCCACGGCAGCGTAACGGAGCCTGCGGATGCCCCTGCGTCTCTACCTGGCCGGTCCCGATGTTTTTCGCCCGCAACCTGCCGCGCATGGCGAAGTGCTCAAGGCCATGTGTGCCGAGTACGGCTTCGTGGGGCTGTACCCCCTCGACAACGTCATTGTTCCTCAACACGACGGGCCCGCGACGGCGGCCGAGATCTATCGCCAGAACATTGCGCTGCTCGATTCAGCCGACGCCGTGATGGCCAACGTGGCTGACTTCCGCGGCCACGAGCCGGATTCCGGTACGTGTTTTGAGATCGGCTACGCCATCGCGCGCGGTAAGGACGTGTGGTGCTATCACGTCCCCTCGGTCCCGCTGGTCGAGCAGGTGCCCCACACTGGCGGCTACGATGCCGGGGGCTGGGCGGTGGAAGACTTCGGCCTGCCGCGCAATTTGATGCTCGCGTGCAGCAGTCGGCTGGTCATCGGCGACGCGCGGGCGTGCCTTGCGCGCATGCGGGCGCATTACATCGGCGCGTAGCCGGCTTCGTGCGCCTTGCGCGTATCGATCTGCGCTTTTCTTCGTTGGAGCGGCTGGCGCGTGGGCGGTGTAATGTGAGG
>NZ_LWRX01000145.1:0-3086 GCF_001683835.1 Ralstonia sp. RL
TGCCCAAAGAAAGTAAGCAAAGAAATGCGCGCCCGAGATGGCGAAAGACTCCTTCAATTTCCGTAACCGGGCGGAGACGGGGAAAACTCGCTGCGCTCAGACAGTTCCCCGTCTTTTTTCCGCCCGCTTACGAAAATTGAAGGCGCCATCTAGGGCAGGAACGTCAAAGACGAAAGACAACGGCCACACCGTCGGGGCGCGGGCGGGAGCGCCTTGTGGTGTGGCCGGAGTGCGGGTGTGGCTGGTCTTGCTTTGACTTACTTGCCGATTTGGCGGCTGACCTGGTTTTCCTGCTGGTTCAGCGTGCGCTGTTCCTGTTTGGTGATGTGCCCACCGTTTTGGGCGGCCATGTCGCGCTCTTCCTGGCGAATCTGGCGGTCTTCCTTGTGCAGCTGGCGCGCCTGGCTCTTGGTGATTTCGCCTTCCTTCACTTCGTTGTGGATGCGCTTGTTCTGGTTGGCGAGGCGGTGGTTGACCTCGGCGCGGCGCGGGTGGTCCTTTTGCCATTGCGTCTGGGCGAAGGCGCCGGTGGTGGCAGACAGGGCGACGGCGCTGATGGCCAGGGCTTTGACGATGCGGTTCATGGTTTTTCCTCCGGTGGGCGGCCGACCGATTCAGCCGCTGTCCTGTCCATAACGGCGTGCCGCGCAGGCTCGCTTACCCCGTTCGTGTAACGGTGCGTAAGCGGTGTAACGCCCTTGCGAAAAGCGAGGGGCGCAAACGCGTGCGGTGGGGTATTGGCACCTCCGCAGGTGCCCTGCAACAGCCCCCTCGTCGGCTCAATCGATGCAAAAGCGCCGTGCTACCATCGCCCTCCGCTGTCGTTCCCGCCTGCTTTTTCTTCCGCCTGTCCCCATGTCTTCCGGTCTTGCCCACGGGCTCAACGCAGCCCAATCCGAAGCTGTGCACTACCTCGACGGCCCCTGCCTCGTGCTGGCGGGAGCGGGTTCGGGCAAGACGCGTGTGATTACGCAGAAGATCGCGCACCTGATCCTCGACAAGGGCTTCGAGCCCAAGCACATCGCCGCCGTCACGTTTACCAACAAGGCGGCCAAGGAAATGCAGGAGCGCGTGGCCAAGCTGATGGAGGGCCAGGCGCGCGCAGACGGCAAGCGCATCCCCATCAAGCAGCTGACCGTCTGTACGTTCCACTCGCTGGGCGTACAGATCCTGCGGGCGGAAGCCGAGCATGTCGGCCTCAAGCCACGTTTCTCGATCATGGATTCCGACGATTGCTTCGGCATGATCCAGGAGCAGCTCGCGACCACCGACAAGCAGTTGATCCGCCGCGTGCAGAGCACGATCTCGCTGTGGAAGAACGGTCTCGTCGATCCGGACACCGCGATTGCCGAGGCGCTCGCCAACAACAACGTCGACGACCACCAGGCCGCGCTCGTCTACCGCAACTACGTGGCGACGCTGCATGCGTATCAGGCGGTGGATTTTGACGACCTGATCCGCATTCCCGCCGAGCTGTTCGCGCGCAATGAAGAGGTACGCCTGAAGTGGCAGAACCGCCTGCGCTACTTCCTCGTTGATGAATATCAGGACACCAACGCCTGCCAGTATCAGCTGCTGAAGCTGCTGGCGGGCGGCTCGCACCTGCGTGCGCCGGCCTTCACGGCGGTGGGCGACGACGACCAGGCCATCTACGGCTGGCGCGGCGCCACGCTCGACAACCTCAAGCTGCTGCAGACCGATTTTCCGAACCTGAAGGTGATCAAGCTGGAGCAGAACTACCGCTCCACGGTGCGCATCCTGAACGCCGCCAACGCGGTCATCGCGCAGAACCCGAAGCTGTTCGAGAAGACGCTGTGGAGCGAGCACGGCATGGGCGACCCCATCACCGTGACCAGCGCCAATGACGAGGAGCACGAAGCCGAGAGCGTCGTCTTCAAGCTGTCCGCCCACAAGTTCGAGCGTCGTGCGCAGTTTCGCGATTACGCGATCCTGTATCGCGGCAACTTCCAGGCGCGCCTGTTCGAGCAGATCCTGCGGCGCGAACGCATTCCGTATGTGCTCTCGGGCGGGCAGAGCTTTTTCGACAAGGCCGAGATCAAGGATCTGTGCGCCTATCTGCGGCTGATTGCCAATGCGGATGACGACCCCGCGTTCATCCGCGCCATCACCACGCCCAAGCGGGGCGTGGGCAATGCGACGCTGGAAGTGCTGGGCGCATTCGCGGGGCAGGCCAAGGTGTCGCTGTTCGAGGCGGCAATGATGGGCGGCATCGAAGCGCAACTCGCGCCGCGCCAGCTGGAGCCGCTGCGGGTGTTCTGCGAGTTCATCGTGCGGCTCTCGGACCGCGCCGCCAGGGAGCCCGCCGCCACGCTGCTCGACGAGATGATGGAAGGCATCCACTACGAGGCCTACCTGTACGACACCTACGACGAGCGCCAGGCGCAGAACAAGTGGACCAACGTGCTGGAGTTTCTCGACTGGCTCAAGCGCAAGGGCACCAAGCCGGAGAAGGATGACGACGACGAAGCCACCGGTTTCGACAACGCCGATGGCCTGATGGACGCCGGTAAAAACCTGCTGGAACTCACGCAGACCATCGCGCTGATCAGCATGCTCGAAGGCAAGGAAGAAGACCCGGATGCGGTGCGCCTGTCCACGCTGCACGCCAGCAAGGGGCTCGAATATCCGCACGTGTTTCTGGTGGGTGTGGAGGAAGGCATCCTGCCGCATTGTCGCGAAGACGACGACCTGACCGACGAGAAGATCGAAGAAGAGCGGCGGTTGATGTATGTGGGGATCACGCGGGCGCAGCGCAGCCTGCATATCAGCTGGTGCAAGAAGCGCAAGCGCGCGCGGGAGACGGTGGTGTGCGAGCCGTCGCGCTATATCGCGGAGATGAAGCTTGGGGAGGATGCCGGGCCGACGCCGGAGGACACCATGCCGGCGATGTCGCCGAAGGATCGGTTGGGGGCGTTGAAGGGGTTGTTGGCGGCTAAGAAGACTGTGGTTTCGTGATTGGGTTTTTGGTTTTTGCGTTGGTGGTCCACCTCCCTTTCGTTCCCTGCCGGGACCGACTCACTTTTCTTTGTCTTGCCAAAGAAAAGTAAGCAAAAGAAAGGCGCGCC
>NZ_LWRX01000088.1:0-2329 GCF_001683835.1 Ralstonia sp. RL
CGCCGGCAGTGGCCAGATTGAGCGCGGCTCCCCAGGCCGCCACGGCAAGTGCCCCGGCGGCACGCCCCGCCGGCCTGAGTCCGGCGCGGGCGGCGCTGGAAGCGGCGCGCAACGGCGGCAAGCTACCGCCGATGGCGAGCGCCGTGCCGAAGGTTGTCAGCGCGCCGCCGCCATGGGAAGACGAACCGCCGCCGGCAACAGGGCAGGCCGTGTCCGAAACCGCAGCAGCGGTGGCTCAAAAAAAAACTGAATCCTCGGCAAGCGTAGTCGCATTGAACGATGCGGACGTCGCCGTCGCGCCGGAAAGGCCGGTACAAGCGCCGCAGCAGCGAATGCCTGCGCGTGCACCGGCGCCGGTTCCCGAGCTGAACTGGGACGGCAACTGGCCGGCATTGGCGGCGGCGCTGCCGCTGCGCGGCGTGGTGCAGCAGCTGGCGCAGCAAAGCGAACTGCTGAAATGCGAGGTGCAGGGCGAAGGCGCGCAATTCCTGTTGCGCATTCCGCTGGAGACCCTGCGTTCCGCCGGTTCCGTCGAAAAGCTGACGGCGGCCTTGACCGAGCACTTCGGCAGACCGGTCAGGGTGGAAACCGAAATCGGCGCCGTCGAACATACCGCCAATGCGGTCGCGGTGGCCGAACGCGAGGCGCGCCAGCGCCAGGCGGAAGAAGACATGCAACGCGATCCCTTCGTGCTCGCCTTGATGCGCGAATTCGGCGCGACCATCGTGCCGGGATCGATCAGACCCGTTTAACTGACGAACAAGGAGTACGACCATGATGAAGGGCCAACTGGCAGGACTGATGAAGCAAGCCCAGGCGATGCAGGACAACATGAAGAGAATGCAGGAGCAGCTCGCCTCGATCGAGGTGGAGGGGCAATCCGGCGCCGGCATGGTGAAGGTGGTGATGACCTGCAAGAACGACGTCAAGCGCGTGTCGATCGATCCGTCCCTCTTGGGCGACGACAAGGACATGCTGGAAGACCTCGTGGCGGCCGCCTTCAACGACGCGGTGCGCAAGGCCGAGGCGACGTCGCAGGAAAAGATGGCGAGCCTGACGGCCGGCATGCCGCTGCCGCCCGGCTTCAAGATGCCGTTCTGATTTTTCAAACAGGCCGGGCATGGCGCATGTCATGGCCGGCCTTCCATGATATCAACTGATCAGTGAAATCTCCCTCCAGTCTCGAATTCCTCACCGAGGCATTGCGCCGCCTGCCCGGCGTCGGGCCCAAGTCCGCGCAGCGCATCGCCTATCACCTGATGCAGCATGACCGCGACGGCGCCGCCATGCTCGGCCGCGCCCTGACGCAGGCGGTCGAGAAAATCCATCACTGCGCCAAGTGCAATACCTTCACCGAAAGCGACGTATGCGAAACCTGCCTCGACGCCTCGCGTGACGCGACTCTGCTGTGCGTGGTGGAGACGCCTGCGGACCAGCTGATGATCGAGCAGACGCTGACCTACAAGGGCCTGTACTTCGTGCTGATGGGACGCCTGTCGCCGCTGGACGGCATCGGGCCGAAGGATCTCCACCTCGAAAAGCTGATCGCGCGCGCCACCGACGGCGTGGTCGAGGAAGTGGTGCTGGCGACCAATTTCACCAATGAAGGCGAGGCGACCGCGCACTACATCAGCGAAACCTTGAAGGCGCGCGGCCTGAAGGTCAGCCGCCTGGCGCGCGGCGTACCGGTGGGCGGCGAGCTGGAGTATGTCGACGCGGGCACCATCGCGCGCGCGATGCTGGACCGGCGATCAACATGACAGCAGATAAAAAATCTCCCGGCCCGCTGGCCGGCATCAAGGTCCTGGAACTGGGCACGCTGATCGCGGGGCCGTTTTGTTCGCGCATGCTGGCCGAGTTCGGCGCCGAGGTGATCAAGATCGAAGCGCCCGACGGCGGCGACCCGATCCGGCAGTGGCGCGTGCTCAAGGACGGCACCTCGCTGTGGTGGTCGGTGCAGTCGCGCAACAAGAAAAGCGTCACGCTCAACATGAAGGATACGCGCGGCCAGGAGATCGCGAGGCGCCTGGCGCTGGATGCCGACATCATCATCGAGAATTACCGGCCGGGCGTGCTGGAGAAATGGGGCGTCGGCTATGACGACCTCAAGTGCATCAATCCGGCCACCATCATGGTGCGCCTGTCCGGCTACGGCCAGACCGGGCCGATGAGGGACTTGCCGGGCTTCGGCGCGATCGGCGAATCGATGGGCGGCATGCGCTACGTGTCCGGTCATCCTGACCGGCCGCCGGTGCGCATCGGTATTTCGATCGGTGATTCGCTCGCCGCGCTGCACGGCGTGATCGGCGCGATGATGGCGCTGCGCCAC
>NZ_LWRX01000161.1:0-1794 GCF_001683835.1 Ralstonia sp. RL
CAACATCTGTGGGGTGACACTCGCGGCGGGGGAGGCGGGCGCAACCGCCGGTGTCATCCGGGCGGCATTTCTTTCCGGTTGTGATGCTCCCTCGGGAGGTGGGCTATGCCGGCCTTGCCGCTGACTCGGCAGGTTGTTCTGGAGTGCGTTGTAGTAATTTCCGGAAACGGAATCGCATTTCACGCCCTCCGGCGCCTTGCAACCATACTCCGACGAGCCGCCGAGGCCGGACATGTTGGCGCAACCGGCAAACACCAGCGCTGCCACTGGCGCAATCGAAGAACGAGCAAGGCGCAACGCGCGCATGGTGAGATCTTTCATCACAGCTTCTCCTTGAGTGGGCCGGTTGATGCGACGGGCGCTTGCTTCGCAGCCGCCGCCAATCGGGATTCGATTTCAGCTGCGTCGGTATAGCCATCGAAGCGCCGGCCATCGGCAAAGACCAGGGTCGGCGTGCCGCGTACTTTCAGGCGCTGGGCCAGAGACAGGTTGCGATCGATGGGATGTGCGCAATTCGCGCCGGCGTTGAGCATGGAGGTGTCGCCCAGCAGCATGACCTGGCGCCACGCCTTGGTGCGGTCGGCGGCACACCAGATCGCGACCGGCTTGGCCGTGCCCTGGAACGGCACCAGGAAGGTGTAGATCGCGACGTTGTCCAGCTTGTCGAGTTCGGGTTCCAGACGCTTGCAGTAGCCGCAGGATGGATCGGAAAACACCACCAACTGACGCTCGCCGGACCCCTTGACGGTCTTGAGCGCGTCGGACAACGGCAGTTGCTCAATCAAGATCTTCTGCGTATCACTGTCGACTTCCTGAGTACGTTGCCCGTCTGCCTTGGCGAGCTTGGGCGCGGTAAGGTCTTGCATCGCCACCGTATCGAACAGGCGGCCGAACAGGACGTATCGGGTATTCCTGCTGGAGACGAACGCAACATTCGCCCCCATCCAGACCTCGTACAGCCCGGTAATCGGCGTACGCAACACGCTGGTAAAGCGGGTATTCGGATGCGCTTTTTTCAGCGAGGCCAGCACACGCTCCTCGTCGGGCGTCGCCCAGACTGCCGAGGCGGCAACGGCGGCAGCCAACGCGACAACCAGGTGTTTAATAGTCTTCATCGTTGCCATTCCTTCCATAGCGGTCTTCGTTTTGGATGTCGCGCTGCACGAGTGAGGTCGGGCGATTCCTGGTCGTATCGCCGGAATCGATGCGCACGCCCTTGGTAATCACGACATCGACCTGACGGCCGGCGTCGATTTCGATCACCGGAAAGGATTGCTCGGCGAGCCGGATGTAGTACTGGGCCAGGCGATCCATGGCGCGCCCGACCCCGGCGCCGATGCCGCGCTCGATCTGCTCGCGCGTGCCGCCTTCGGTGGTGGCAACCGTCCCGAAGGTGGAGGTAGAGACACTCGTGCCGGCCTGGTAAAAACCCTGTCCGATGCCGCTCACGATGCCGGCGGTGAGCGCATTGGCCAGCATCTGGCCTTGCTTGGTTACCAGACGGCCGCGCATGCCGACCTTGCCGTCTTCGCCATACACGCTGCCCTGGATCTTGACCTCTAGCGTCGATCCGTCATTGCGTACGCAAGAGAGGTTTTCGGTACGCAGATACGCGCGTTCCGAACTGATGTCGCCGTAGCCCGCCGCGATTACGAAACACTCTTTGACGTCGGAACGAAAGCGGTTCGGCAGCACGGCGTTGTCGGCCAAGCGAATTAGGACCGGATGTGGGTTCGACTGCGACTGGCCGCCTGTTGGCGCATCCAGGCCACCAGCGCTGACGAGCTGCCTTCG
>NZ_LWRX01000222.1:0-485 GCF_001683835.1 Ralstonia sp. RL
GCGATGTTCAGCCCCGCGCTGGCGGCGCGCAGCCCGCCGATGGCGTGTTCCGCAACGCTTTGCACATCCTTGATCTGGTCCAGGTCCGGCCACTGTTGATGCACGGCGGCGCGCAGCGGTCTCGTCAACGTGTTGACGTTGGCGGCATGCTTGTCGACGTCGTGATAGACGCGGCCGACGGGATGATCTGACGGGGCCTGCGCCTGCATGGTTTGCATGAGCGCACTCCAGGCGCCGCCCGGCGTGGCCGCCTTGGCGCCGATGCCGCCTGCGTGTTGCTGCGGGATGTAGAGGGCCGACAGCGGTGTGTAACCCCAATCGGCATTCGGGTGGCCGAGGATGAGCAGGACCGAGTTCTCGTCGGTGCGCCCGCCCTTGGGGTAGCCGGGGGCATCCATGGTGTAGACCCACACCGTCTTGCGCGGGTTGGCGTTTAGGTAGGCGATGGCCTCTTTCAGGTCATAGAAGCCGACCGTTTCATCGCC